>CANHFL010000092.1 GCA_947459855.1 Planctomycetaceae bacterium
CCCATCCACATCTCCAAGGTCAGCCCGATGGCGGACGGCAAGCCCACGCGCGTGCGGTTCACCACCAAGGCCGACGGCTCGAAGGTCCGCGTCGCAGCGAAGGGCGGCAAGGAACTCGGCCAGGTCAGCCCGGCGAAGAAGTCCGGCAAGAAGGCGAAGTGAGTCACCCATGAGCGCCACCACCACCAAGTCCAATCCCCGCCTCCAGACGGCTTACAAGGAGCAGGTCGCTCCGAAGCTGATGAAGGAGTTCGGGCTTTCGAACATCAACGCGTGCCCGGTGATCGAGAAGGTCATCGTCAACACGGGCGTCGGCAAGCAGCTGGAGAACCAGAAGCTCAAGCCGGAGATCCGCGAGACGATCATCGACACCTACGTCAAGATCACGGGCCAGCGCCCGGTCATGACGCTGGCGAAGAAGAGCGTGTCGAACTTCAAGGTGCGCGAAGGCGCGCCGAGCGGCTTCGTCGTGACGCTCCGCCGCGAGCGCATGTGGTCGTTCCTCGACCGCCTGATGAACCTCGCGATCCCCCGCATCAAGGACTTCCGCGGCGTCAGCGACCGCTCGTTCGACAAGGGCGGCTCCTGGAGCTTCGGCCTGAACGAGCAGGCGGTGTGGCCCGAGATCAACATGGCGAGCGTGAACTTCACGCACGGCATGAACGTGACGATCGTCTTCCGCAACAGCGACCCGAAGAAGAGCCGCTTCGCGCTGGCCGAGCTCGGGATGCCGTTCGAGAAGCCCGAGGACCGGAAGAAGAAGTGAATCGCGCCCGGCGGCGCCCCCCCGGCGCGCCGGACCAACACCTGAACAGGACCCAGCAAGGAACACACGATGGCCAGCAAGCGCGTCTTCGCCAAGATGAAGCGGAAGCCCAAGTTCTCCACCCGGGAGAAGCTCCGTTGCGAGATCACCGGCCGCAGCCGCGGCAACTACCGCAAGTTCCGCATCTGCCGCCAGATGCTCCGCGAGCTGGCGCTGCAGGGCATGATCCCCGGCATGCGCAAGGCGTCCTGGTGACGCGCAGCTGAACCCAACGAACGACCTACAGGAGCCGACCAGATGGCACTCCAAGACCTGACCGCAGACATGCTCACGCGCATCCGCAACGCCGTCCGTATCCGGGCGAAGCAGGTGCTCGTCCTCAACAACAAGCTCAACCTCGGCGTTGCGGAGGTCCTCCAGAAGGAGGGCTACGTCCGTGGCTTCGAGGTCGTCCAGGACGGCCGCCAGGGCCTGATCCGCGTCGACCTCAAGTACGGCCCGCGCGGCGAGAACCTGATCCACCACCTCGAGCGCGTGTCGCGCACCGGTTGCCGCGTCTATCGCGGCGTCGAGGAGCTGCCGCGCCCGATGTCGGGCCTCGGCATCGCCATCGTCTCCACCAGCCACGGCGTGATGAGCGACCGCGAGTGCCGCGAGAAGCGCCTCGGCGGCGAGGTCGTCGCCACCGTCGGCTGATCCGAACGCAGAAGTCACGACAGGAGCACACCATGTCCCGCCTCGCACGCAAGCCCGTCTCGATCCCCGCCGGCGTCAAGGTTGCCGTCAATCCCGGCAGCCGGACCGTCAACTTCGAAGGCCCCAAGGGCAAGCTCGCCCTGGTCTATCGCCCCGAGGTGGGCGTGAACGTCGAAGGCTCCACCGTGCACGTCACGATGGACCCCGCGATCGTCGGGCTCGGCAACAACAAGGCGTTCTGGGGCACGACCCGCGCGCTGATCGCCACCTACATCGACGGCGTGCTCAAGGGCTACGAGAAGAAGCTCGAGATCATCGGCGTCGGCTGGGGCGCCCGCGTGCAGGGCAAGAAGCTCGTCCTGACCGTCGGCTACGCCAACACCATCGAGGTGGGCATCCCGGACGGCGTGAAGGTCGAGGTCAACCAGACGATGGTGACCGTCAGCGGCCCGAGCAAGCAGGCCGTCGGCGAGTTCTCCGCCAACGTGCGCTCCAAGCGCAAGCCCGAGCCCTACAACGGCAAGGGCATCAAGTACCAGGACGAAGTCATCACCCGCAAGCAGGGCAAGGCGTTCGGCTCCTGATGCCGTCGCGGACCTGATCCCGAAGAGAGACCACCATGGACAAGTGCATCGCCAAGACCGTCCGCCGCGATCGCCGCAAGCAGGGCATGCGGAAGACCATCCGCGGCACGCCGGCGCGCCCGCGCCTCACCGTGTTCCGCTCGCTGCAGCACATCTACGCCCAGCTCATCGACGACCTGGCCGGCACGACGATCGCGTCCGCCAGCACCGTCGAGATCGCCGATCTGGCCAAGAAGGGCGGCAACGTCGGCGCGGCCAAGGCCGTCGGCACGGCGCTCGCCGAGCGCGCGAAGAAGGCCGGCGTCAGCGCCGTGGTCTTCGACCGCAACGGTTTCCGCTACCACGGCCGCGTCAAGGCCGTCGCTGAGGGCGCCCGCGAGGGCGGCCTGCAGTTCTGATCCACCGAACACACTCTCAAGAGGCAGCACATGGCTGAGCTCATCGACGAAACCAGCAGCATCGAGTCCACCACCGTGGGCGTCTACCGCACCAGCTCCACGGTCGCCGGCGGCCGCCGCTTCAGCTTTGCCGCGCTCGTCGTGGTGGGCGACAAGAGCGGACGCATCGGCATCGGGTATGCGAAGAGCAACCAGGTGCCCCAGGCGGTCGAGAAGGCGCAGAAGGAAGGCCGTCGCAAGATGGTTGCCTACCCGATGCTCCGCAAGACGATCCCGCACGCCGTCGAGGGCCAGTTCGGCGCCTCGAAGGTCCGCCTGGTCCCGGCGACCCCGGGTACCGGCGTCATCGCCGGCGCCGCGGTCCGCGCGATCCTCGAGATGCTCGGCATCCAGGACTGCCTGACCAAGAGCTACGGCTCGACGAACCCCAAGAACCTCGTCAAGGCGACGCTGGCGGCCCTCGCCCAGCTGCAGACCCGCGAGAAGGTCGAGTCGCTCCGCGGCGTGACCATCGGCCGCACGGCGGTCGAGGATGCGGTCGAGCGCGGCATGGCCGCCATGCCGCAGGTCAAGAGCGGCGAGAAGATGCAGGCTCCGAAGAACACCGTCGGCGACGACCGTCGCCGTGGTGGGCGCGGTGGTCCGCGCGGCCGTCGCGACGACATGTTCGGCGGCATGCCGAGCGCACCTGCGGCCGCCCCGGCCCCGGCTGCCGCTCCGGCGGCGCCCGCCGCGGATGCCCCGGCCCCGGAAGCCGGCGGCGCCTGAGCCGTATCGAAGGAACCAGTCCCCGAACGACGAAACACCTAGACACGGCAACCCCAGCAGGGGGCCCGTGACGCAGACAGAGGCACAGGGAGCACCCCAGCCATGATGATTCACGACGTTACGAAGGTTGTCGGCAAGCACCGTCCGCGCAAGCGCGTGGGCCGCGGCGAAGGCAGCGGCATCGGTGGCACGTCGACCCGCGGCCACAAGGGCGCCAAGAGCCGCGCCGGCTGGACCAGCCGTCCCGGCTACCAGGGCGGCGCCACGCCGTTCATGCGCCGCTTCCCGAAGCGCGGCTTCAAGAACGGCTTCCGCACCCTGTTCCACGTCGTCAACGTGCAGACGATCTCGAAGCACTTCGAGGCCGGCTCGACCGTCGACATCAAGGCGCTGGCCGCCAAGGGCCTGGTGCCCGACGCGACGCTGCCGCTGAAGGTGCTCGGCCACGGCGACTGCACCAAGAAGGTCACCGTCGTCGCCGCCAAGTACTCGGCGTCGGCGAAGGAGAAGATCGAGAAGGCCGGCGGAACGGCCACCGTCGCGGAGTGATCGACGGCGTCCCCACGACGCACGCCCCACGAGAGACTTGATGTTCCAGGCATTCGCCAACATCTTCCGCATCGCCGACCTGCGCAACCGCGTGCTCTTCACGCTGGGCGTGCTGGCCATCTACCGCATCGGATTCTGGATCCCCGTCGTCGGCGTGGACCAGTCCGCGCTGGTGCAGGCCGCCAAGACCGCGGCGTCGGAGTCGACGGGCTTCGGCCGCCTGCTGCAGTTCGCGAGCATCTTCTCGGGCGGTTCGCTGGGCCAGAGCACGATCTTCGGCCTGGGCATCATGCCCTACATCACGGCTTCGATCATCCTCCAGCTGATCCAGGCGGTCTACCCGCCGATGGCCGAGCTGAAGAAGGAGGGCATGTCCGGCCAGCAGAAGATCATGGAGTGGACGCGCTACCTCGCGGTGGGCCTCTGCTTCGTGCAGGGCTTCATCTGGCTGAACTACCTGCGCCAGACCAACCTGGTGCAGCCGATGTTCGCGCAGGGTGGCCCGAACCTGGTGATCTTCTACGTGGTGGGCATCGCCGCCCTCACCGCCGGCAGCCTCTTCCTGATGTGGCTGGGCGAGCAGATCGACAAGTACGGCATCGGCAACGGCGTCTCGATCATCCTGACGGCCGGCATCCTGAGCCGCATGCCGAACGCGATCTACTGGGTCGTCGAGAACTTCGACCCCCGCCAGACCGCCGAGCCCGGCAAGCTGGGCATCGCGGGCCTGG
This sequence comes from Planctomycetaceae bacterium, assembly GCA_947459855.1. Classification (GTDB taxonomy): domain Bacteria; phylum Planctomycetota; class Phycisphaerae; order Phycisphaerales; family SM1A02; genus UBA966. The sequence goes on from CANHFL010000092.1 coordinate 4,493, forward strand.
CGATCCTGCTGGCCAGCTTCGTCGCGATCACGGCCGGGGCGGTCATGATGACCGTGGCCACGCGCCGGATCCCGATCCAGCAGGCGAAGCACACCCGCGGCCGCAAGGTCTACGGTGGCCAGAAGCACTACCTGCCGCTGCGCATCAATCACAGCGGCGTGATGCCGATCATCTTCGCCAGCTCGCTCATGATCTTCCCGTCGGCGATCTTCGGCGCGTGGGACAACGCGACCGCGCAGGAGTCGATGTGGAAGCCGATGGCGCAGTTCCTGGCGCGCGAGAGCCAGATCGGCTCGTTCCCGTACATCGTGTGCGAGATCGCGATGATCTACTTCTTCGCGTACTTCTGGACCACCGTCCAGATGAGCCCGGACGACATGGCCAAGCAGCTGAAGGAGCACGGCTCCTTCATCCCCGGCCTGCGTCCCGGACCGCGCACCGCCGAGTACCTGGAGACCGTGCTCAACCGCATCACCTACGTCGGCGCGGGCTTCCTGGCGCTGATCGCGGTGATCCCGACGCTGGTCACGCAGGCCATGGGCATCCCGTTCCAGGTCTCGCAGTTCCTCGGCGGCACCGGCCTCCTGATCGTCGTCTCGGTGGGCCTGGACCTCATCCAGCGTCTCGAGGCCAACCTGGTCATGCGCAACTACGCCGGCTTCCTGGGCAACGGCAACGATGCCAAGGCCGGCCGGATCCGGAGCGCCCGCGGATGACGCTGGCCCTCGCCGAGACCCGCACCACCGTCGACGCGGCTTCGCCGCGCGAGCTGCGCCACGGCGCCATCGCGCTGCGCTCGGCCGACGAGGTGGAGCGCGTGGCGGCAGCGGGCGCGGTGGTCGCGGCGGCCCTCGGCGCGGCCGAACAGGCCGTGCGCGCCGGTGCGACCACGGCGGACATCGATACGGCGGTGCGCGCGACCCTCGCGGCGCATGGCGCGCAGCCTTCCTTCCTTGGCTACGCGGGAATCAACGGCGCCCCGGCCTTCCCCGCGGCCTGCTGCGTCAGCGTGAACGAGGAAGCCGTCCACGGCATCCCCGGCGCGCGGACCCTGGAGGCAGGGGACGTGGTGAGCATCGACGTCGGCGCCCGCCTGGATGGCTGGTGCGCGGACGCCGCGGTCACGGTCATCGTGCCCGGCGCGGACGGCGCGTGCGGCGCGGAAGCGACCGCGTTCGTCGCCGACGCGTGGGAGTCGCTGCACGCAGGCATCGCCGCGATGCAGCCCGGCGCGCGCTGGAGCGACGTCGCGGCGCGCATGCAGCGCGTGGCGTTCGAGCGCGGCCACGGCGTGGTCGACGGCTGGCACGGCCACGGCGTCGGTGCGGCGGTCCACGAGGCGCCCCAGGCGCCCTCGATCGTGACCCCCGGACTGCGCGAGCAGCGCGACTTCACG
>CANHFL010000093.1 GCA_947459855.1 Planctomycetaceae bacterium
CAGGACGCCGTCGCGCGGGTCGATGATGCGCACCTCGTCGCAGCCGGCGGCCAGCAGCAGTTCGCGGCGGCGCGCCTCGGTGGTCAGGCGGGCGGGCGCCTCGGCGGGGCGCAGGACCGCGGCGGGCAGCGGCTCGAAGGTCACCGCGGTGACCCGGCCACCCGCCCCCGCCGCGCGCCGGGCGGCGTCGATCAGGGCCCGGTGGCCCAGGTGGACGCCGTCGAAGTTTCCGATCGTGATCACGTGCATGGCGGTACGCCGCAAGTCCGCGGGGGCAAAGAGGATAGCGCGGGGTCCCCGGGGGCCACGCTCCCCCGGGAATTCGGCCCGCCCGGCCGTTGGAACCCCCCGCAGCCGCGTGGTATCACCCACGGAATGCACCCCGCGTCCGCCGCCGTCACGACCCCCACCGCGATCGACCCCACCGCCATCCCGGACGCCACCGTCCTGGCCAGCGACCTGGGCAAGAGCTTCCTGGCCACCGCGGAGACGATCGTGCCGTGGTTCACGGCGCAGATGCCGCGGATGTACTTCGAGGACACGCCGGCCAGCCGCGTGGCCGCACACCTGCGAGCCATCATCGCGGCGCGAGCCAGCGGCCAGCCGCTCAACCTGACCATCCGCAGCGAGGACGAGCGCGAGTGGACCATGATCCGCGAGGGCAACCGCCCCGGCGTCCTGGCCGAGGTCATGCGCAGCCTGCCCATGAACCAGGCGCTGCGCTCCGCCAAGATCCACAGCTCGCGTGACGGCGTGCTGGTGCTGGACACCTTCGAGTTCGGCGACCGCACGGCCTTCGACCCCGCGAACGCCGCGCAGGCGGACAAGCTGCGCGCCACCATCGAGTACGCCAAGGCGAACGCCCCCGACTGGACCGAGGCCGCGATCCGCGCCTATTTCGCGGGTGCCGCCGGCGACTACCTGACCACGCTCACGCCGCACCGCCTGAACAAGCACCGCCAGCTCTTCGCCAAGGTCAGCGGCACCGAGGGCGCGTGGATCGAGACCGAGCCCGAGACCGAGGCCCCGAACCTCACCCGCATCACGATCGCGTTCTCGAACGCGCGCACCCGCACCATGCTGGAGCGCGTGGCCGCGATCCTGAGCCGCGCCGGCATCAACATCCAGCGCGCGTACCTGGACCAGGTGGCCGACCCGCCGCACGGCTCGGTCAGCATCCTGGGCTTCGTGATCCAGACGCACGACGGCAAGGCGATCGACACCGCGGGCGCCGCGTGGAAGCAGGTCGAGCACGACCTGGTGCGCGTGAAGTGGGTGGACTTCGCGATCATCGACTTCGCGACCCGCCACCGCGAGCTGGCGATCGACGAGGCCGAGCTCATCGTCGCGCTGGGCGCCCTGGCCCACCAGCGCCTGGTGCACCGCGACCGCCTGCTCTTCAGCTACGAGCGCATCCAGGCCGCGATCGAGCGCAACGTCGCGCTGGCCGCCGCCGTCGGCGCCCTGCTCCGCGCGCGCTTCGACCCGAAGGGCCCGATCGGCGACGCCGAGTTCACGAAGCGCGCCGCCGAGCTGCGCGCGCAGATCACGCAGAAGGAGGACCCGGACGGCACGGCGACCATCCTGGCCACCATGCTGGACGGCGCCGAGAGCGTCTTCCGCACCAACTACTTCCTGACGCACCGCTCGGGCCTCGCCCTGCGCATCGACACGAAGTTCCTGCAGGACGACCGCCGGCCCGAGCTGCCCTACGGCACGTTCTTCGTGTTCGGCCGCGGCTTCTACGGCTTCCACAACCGCTTCAAGGAGATCGCGCGCGGCGGCCTGCGCGTGGTGAAGCCGGCGAACGACGCGCAGCACGCCCGCGAGCGCGAGCGCGTGTTCGACGAGGTCTACGGCCTGTCGTGGGCGCAGCAGCAGAAGAACAAGGACATCCCCGAGGGCGGCGCGAAGGCGGCCATCCTGCTCGAGCCCGTCGCCGACATCACGCGCTGCGTGAAGGCCTTCGTCGACAGCCTGCTCGACCTCATCACCGACGACCCGGCCACGAAGGCGAAGATCGTCGACCGCTGGGGCAAGCAGGAGCTCATCTACCTGGGCCCCGACGAGAACATCACCCCCGCGCACATCGAGTGGATCGTGGCGCGCGCCCGCCAGCGCAAGTACGCGCTGCCCGACGCGTTCATGAGCTCGAAGCCCGGCGCCGGCATCAACCACAAGGTCTACGGCGTCACCAGCGAGGGCGTGAACGTCTTCCTGGAGGTCGCGCTGCGCGCCCGTGGCATCGACCCGCGCAAGCAGCCGTTCACCGTGAAGATCACCGGCGGCCCGGACGGCGACGTCGCGGGCAACATGATCCGCATCCTGAACCGCGACTACGGCACCAACGCGCGCATCGTCGGCATCGCCGACGGCAGCGGCGTGGGCGAGGACCCGGACGGCCTGGACCACGCCGAGCTGCTGCGCCTCTTCAACGAGGCGCTGCCGATCGCGAAGTTCGACCCGAGGAAGCTCGGCCCCAAGGGCCGCATCGTGGGCGTCGACCAGCCCGAGGGCGCGCAGCTGCGCAACACCCTGCACAACCGCCTGAAGTGCGACGCGTTCGTGCCGGGCGGCGGCCGCCCCGCCACCATCAACGACGGCAACTGGCGCGACTACCTGCTGCCGGACGGCACGCCCAGCGCGGGCATCATCGTCGAGGGCGCGAACCTCTTCCTGACCCCCGGCGCGCGCAAGGAGCTCTTCAAGGCCGGCTGCCTGATCTTCAAGGACAGCAGCGCCAACAAGTGCGGCGTCATCTGCAGCTCGTACGAGATCGGCGCCAGCATGCTGCTGGACGAGAAGCAGTTCCTGGCGATCAAGGCCGAGTTCGTCGAGCAGGTCCTGGTGAAGCTGCGCGAGCTGGCCCGTTCCGAGGCCGAGCTGCTGATGGCCGAGGGCCGCCGCCACCCGCACACGCCGCTCACCGAGCTCTCGACGACCGTCTCGAAGGTCATGAACGACGCCGCCGACGCGATCCGCGCGTCGATGGAGAAGTGGACCCCCGCCGACCGCGAGCTGGGGAAGACCGTCGTGCGCGAGCACATCCCGCAGAAGCTGCAGGACACCGCCGGCGACCGCCTGTGGACCGTCATCCCGCAGGCCTACCTGGACTGGATGGTCGCGAAGCGCCTGGCGTCCGGCATCGTCTACCGCGAGGGCGTGGGCTTCTTCCAGAGCGTCGAGCCCGACGCCGTGGCCGCGCTGGCCCTGCGCTACCTGCGCAAGCGCACCGAGACGCGCGCGCTGGTCGAGCAGCTGCGGAACTCCGGCGCCCCCGGCGCGGCCCGCGCGGCCGAGCTGCTGGCGCGCTCGGGGACGCGGGCGGCGCTCGAGGACTTCGACTGAGGATGTCCCGGGCGGTTCACGCCCGGGACGTCACTTCGAGGCCTTCCACCCCGCCGGCGCCGTGCGCGCGGGCAGCTGCTGCAGCAGGGCCATGACGCCCATCGCGGTGCCGTAGTTGGCGCTGCGCGGGAAGACGCGGTCGTTCCAGGTGCCGTCGGCGGCGCGGGTGCGGAAGAGGAGCTCGTCGAAGCGCGCCCACAGTGCGGCCTGGCGATCGGCGGGCAGCAGCGCGATGGCCTGCGCCGCGTGGAAGTGCGCGTAGTAGAAGTAGTACGGCGCAACGTTGTAGGGCGGCAGGTGCGTGCCGTTCTTCGCGCGGCGCGCCTCGAGCGCGTCCCAGTGGTCGCAGAACGAGGTGGCCGCGCGCTCCAGGCGCTCGGCGCTGCCGCGGCCGGCCAGGAAGAGCGCGGCCTCGGCGGCCACCATGCGGCCCACGGCGCCCGGGATCTGGCCGGGGTCATCCTTCACCGCGCCCTTCGTGCGGCCGGCGTAGGCAACGTAGCCGCTCGCCTCGGCGGCGCAGGCCTCGAGCGCCTTCAGGCCGCGCTCGACCACGTCGGCGCGCACCGCGAAGCCGGCGGCCTTCGCCTCGAAGAGCGTCTGCAGGCACGGCGCGGTCATGAACGGGCTGGGCGGGCTCACGGCGTCCTTGCCGGGGCCGCGCGCATACGCCCAGCCGCCGACCTTCGGGATCTCGATGGACTGCAGCGCGTCCAGGTACCACTCGGTGGCGCGGCGCACCTCGGCGGCCTGGGCGGCCGGCACGGCGCCTGCGCGTGCGGCGGCGACCAGGAAGCGGGCGGCGTAGCACATGCCCCACGCGCGCACGTCGTAGCCGCCGTCGTAGTCGTCGGGGCTCATCAAGGGCTCCTTGGTGCCGGCGCAGACGAAAGCGATCGCGCGCTGGACGGCGGCGACACGTGCGGCGTCGGCCATGAAGCCGGGGGCCTGGAGCAGCGCCTCGGCGCAGATCGCGGTGCCACCGATGCGGTAGCCGACGGGGATCTGGCCGCGCACGCGGTAGACGCCTTCGTAGGGCCATTGCCCGCCGTCCTCCTGCATCGCCAGCAGGCGCGCGACGCCGGTGCGGACGGCATCGTCGAGCGCGGCGGCGCCGGCAGACGGCGCGGCGGGTGCGGCGGCCTTCGGCGCCGTCGCGGCCGGTGCATCCGCAGGCTTCGGCGCCTTCGCCGGCGGTGCGGGCGCGACGCCCTGCCCCGCGACGACCATCGAGTACGGCGGGATCGCGACGGTGCCGCTCGCGGTGCCGCGCGGGTCCGCGCCGGCGCCCTTGGCATCGGCCAGCACCGACCATGTGCCGGCGGGCAGCGCGACCGTCCGCGACACCGGGTCGCCGTTCAGCAGCACCAGCAGCCGCTTCGCGGGGTCCTTCGCGGCGGCGCCGTCGATCGTCCACGCGACCACCGGGCCGGCGTCGTAGGCCTTCACGCTGGCGCGGATCGCCTTGGCGGTGTCCAGGTGCAGCGCGGGGTGCGCGCGGCGCAGGGCGACCATGCCGCGGGTCCACTCGAAGACCTCGTCACAGGCGGGCTTGGCCTGCCAGTCGAAGCGGTTGACGGCGTCACCCGAGACGTAGCTGTTGTGGTCGCCGCCCTTGGTGCGGCAGATCTCGCTGCCGCCCTCGAGGAACGGCACGCCCTGGCTCACCAGCACGATGCCGAGCGCGAGCTTCTGCATCGCGCGGCGCGTGGCGGCGTCGGCCTGCGGCGCGGCCTTCGCGATCTTGTCGACGAGCGACAGGTTGTCGTGCGCGCTGACGTAGGCGACGGATTCGCCGGGCTCCTGCGTGAAATCGTCGATCGCGCCGAAGGCCGCGCCGCGCAGCACGGCGGCCGCGTCGCCGCCGGGGCCCGTGGCGAAGCCCGCGCCCGCGCCGTCGGTGTCGCCGCGCACGGCGCCGCGCAGGTGGTCGTTGAACACCGCGATCGGCAGGCCCTTCTGCGCGCCCTTGCCGAAGCGCGTGGGTCCGCCGCCGGTCCACGGCTCGCCGTAGAGCGTGGCGTCGGGACGCAGTTCCTTCACGCGCGCGCAGATCGCGCGGACGGTCTCGGGCGTGTGCGTGCCCAGGAGGTCGAAGCGGAAGCCGTCGACCTTGTAGTCGCGCAGCCAGTGCGTGAGCGAATCCACGATGTACTTGCGCACCATCGGGCGCTCGTCGGCGACGCTGTTGCCGCAGCCGGCGTCGTTCGTCAGGCGGCCGTCCGGCGTGGTGCGGAAGAACCAGCCCGGCACGGTGGCGTCGAAGGGCGACGACTCGCCAGACGAGCTGGTGTGGTTGTAGACGACGTCGAGCAGCACGCGGATGCCGGCGGCATGCAGGCCCTGGATGGCCGTGCGCATCTCGCGGACGGGCGTCAGCGGGTCGGCGCCGCGGTCGGTGGCGTAGTTGGATTCCGGAACGTTGAAGAGCGCCGTCCAGTAGCCCCAGTTGTAGTCCTCGCTGCCGGCGGTGAAGTCATGCACCGGCATCAGGTGGACGGCGGTGACGCCCAGGTCGCGCAGG
>CANHFL010000094.1 GCA_947459855.1 Planctomycetaceae bacterium
GCCGCTTGCGCAGGGCATCGTGTTCGGCTGATCATCCCCCCGCTGACCCACGCAAACAGGACCACCCATGCCCCTCGACCGCAACCAGCTTGCCAAGCGCGCCGCCAAGGAACTCCGCAACGGCTTCTACGTGAACCTGGGGATCGGCATCCCGACCCTGGTGGCCAACTACGTGCCTGCGGGCATGGAGGTCTGGCTTCAGTCGGAGAACGGGCTGCTGGGCATGGGGCCGTTCCCCAAGGAGTCCGACGTCGACGCGGACCTCATCAACGCCGGCAAGCAGACCGTCACGGCCGTCAAGGGTGCGGCGTTCTTCAGCAGCGCCGACAGCTTCGCGATGATCCGCGGCGGCCACATCGACCTGGCCATCCTGGGCGCGATGGAGGTCAGCCAGCACGGCGACCTGGCCAACTGGATGATTCCCGGCAAGCTGGTCAAGGGCATGGGCGGCGCGATGGACCTGGTGGCGGGCGTGCAGCGCGTCGTCGTCGTGATGGAGCACTGCAACAAGAAGGGCGAGAGCAAGTTCATCCCCGAGTGCACCCTGCCCCTCACGGGCCGCCGCTGCATCCACATGCTGGTGACCGACCTGGCGGTCTTCGAGCTGGACCGCGAGGCCGGCCTCTTCCGGCTGATCGAGACGGCGCCGGGCGTCACGGTGGACGAGGTGAAGGCGAAGACCACGGCGAAGATCCTGGTCGACCGGCCGGTGGGTACGGTCGACGTGTGAAATTAGGTTCGGGATAACCCGGGGTGGTTTCGGCGGCGGGTGCCGCTAGGCACCTGGTCGCCATGCGCGCGGACCGAAGGGGGCCTCAGTCGCTCAGACACTTCCCCGCCGGCGCAATGGCGCCGCCGGGGACAACTCGCTTGATGAGGCCCCCTCCGCAGCGACGTACGAGGCCATGAGGCACGCGGACCACGTACCGATTCGGCCCGGGTCGTCCCACGTGCCGAATCGGCCGAACACGATGACGAGCGGAACCTGGTGGAGCGAGGAAGTTCGCGAAGGAGGGAGCCAAGCGCAGCGAAAGGGCGCGGTGACCACGCAACTGCCTCACACTGCCTCGGGGCCAAGCTCAGCGAACGGGCGCGACAACCATGCAACCGCCCAAACGCACCAGCCACGCCCCCCTACGACGCGGCCCCCGCGATCGCTCGCGGGGGCCGGCGGCTCCTTCGGAATGGACCCTCCTCTGGAGGCGTGGACGGGTTTGGGGGTCAGAAGTCCTTCAGGCGGTGCTGCATCTGCGCCTTCAGGCGGGCCAGGATGCTGGAGTGCATCTGGCTGACGCGGCTCTCGGAGAGGTCCAGCGTCAGGCCGATCTCCTTCATCGTCATCTCCTCGTAGTAATAGAGGATGACGATCAGGCGCTCGGAGCGCGTCAGGCCCTTGGTGATCAGGGTCTGCAGGTCGCCGCGCTGGACGATGTCGGACGGGTCGAACTGGCGGGCGTCCTCGATGACGTCCACCTCGCGTACGTCGCGGCTGGAGTCGGTCTCGAAGCACTTGCGGTCCAGGCTGACGACCCCCACGGGGCGCGAGTCCTTCTGGAGCTTCTCGAACTCGGACGCGGGCACGTTCATGCGCTCGGCGACCTCGGCATCGGTCGGGCGGCGGCCGCTCTCGAGCTCCATCTCGCGACGGACCTTCTCGACCTTGGCCGTGCGGCTGCGCACCAGGCGCGGCACCCAGTCCATGGAGCGCAGCTCGTCGAAGATGGCGCCGCGGATGCGGGGCGCGCAGTAGGTCTCGAACTTCACGCCGCGGCCCGGGTCGAACGCGTCGATCGCGTCCATCAGGCCGAAGAGGCCGGCGCTGATCAGGTCATTGACGTCGACCTCGTTCGGCAGGCGCGTGTGCATGCGCTCGGCCGTGAAGCGGACGACCTCGTAATAGCGCTCGATGAGCTTGTTGCGCAGGTCCTTGGCGCGCGCGTCGTCGCTGCGGTCGCAGGCGGCGCGGTACGCCGTCCAGATCGCGTCGGGCGTGGTCGCCACGGGGGCGGCCAGCACCTCGACCGGGCGCACTGCACCGACCTTGGTCGGGACGGAGCGGGCCGCGACGGGCGACGGGCGCACGGGCGCCTTCGCAGCCGGGGCCTTGGCGACCGGGGCCTTGGCCGCAGGCTTCACGGGCGCTGCAGGGCGCTTCGCGGGCGCCGGCTTCGCGGTGGGACGCGCGGCGACCGCCGTGCCCCCGCGCGAGGCGGTTGCACGCGTCGGGGCCGTGGTGGCCACGCCGCGCTTGGTTGCGGTGGGAAGAGAACGCTTGGTTTGGCCGCTCTGCGTCTGCCGTGACGCAGCCCGACCCTGGCTCTTCGACATCGGTCGCTCCTTGACCTTCGAGAAGAGAGTGCAGGAAATCGCACACATCCTGCACGACGCGGATCCCCGCGGCGTGCAACGGTGAAGGACGGAGCCCGATTGGGAGGGCCGCGATATGCGGCTTCGCACGAGTCCGTCCGTTGTTGCCCGAAGCGTCCTTGCCTCGGGTGCCTTCACGCCATCGATCCATGACGGACGTGTCGGCGCGTCCAATATAACGGCCCCTCAAGACGGCGCGCAAGCCGTTTGGACGCCCAGCTTCAACTTTTTTTCACCAGTGTGCGGAAACGCCCGCGGCACCGAGGCCCAGCCCCGCGGCGGCGGCCGGAGCCCCCCAATCGACCCCCAGCCGGCGGGCCAGCCTCGCGACGAACCCGGGTGCTTCGGGCTCGGCCGGCTGCCCGACCTCAAGCCCCGCCAACCTGGACTCGATCGCGGTGATCGCCCGTGCCGCACCGGACAGCGGCGCATGCGCGAGCAGCGGCACGCGCACGCGCACGGCATTGCCAACCGCGGCGTCGCCCGGCACCCACCCAACGCACGGCAGCGCGAGCCCCAGTTGTCGTTCGCACGTCCGCTCGAGGCGCGCGGCGGCCATCGTCGCGTCGTCGGCGCCGCGCGCCATCGAGATCGCGCAGCACGCCCCATGCCCGCGGCCGCGCCGCACGCAGGACTTGAGGAATCCGTACGCGTCGGCGATCGAGGTCGGTTCCGGCGTCGAGACGACGAGCAACCGGTCCGCCGCGGACGCGATGTCGAGCGTGCCGGCGCCGATGCCTGCACCCAGGTCGATCACCATCAGGTCGACGTGCGCACCGACGCGCGAGAGCCCCTCGAGGAGCCGCGCGCGGTGCATCGGCTCCAGGTCCGCCATGCGCGCGACGCCCGACGCGCCGGGCAGCAGCCACGCGCGCGGTGCGACGAGCGCGAAGCACTGCGAGAGCGATGCGCGGCCTGCCAGCCAGTCCGCCGCGGTGAAACGCGGCTGGATCCCGGCCAGGATGTCGAGATTCGCGAGCCCGAGATCGGCATCGACCACCGCGACCTTCAGCCCGCGCGCAGCCGCGGCCATCGCGATGCCGAGCGCCACGGTGCTCTTGCCGACGCCGCCCTTCCCGCTCGCCACGGCGATCGCGCGTGCGAGCCGCTTCGGAGCCTGGACCGCATCCGCCGTCGGCGCACGCGCACCCTCGAAGGATGCGGCGCTCGCCGCGCCGGGCGCCACGCCCAGCGCCGCCATCCGCGCACGCAGCCGGTCCGCCTGCGCGTCCATCAGGCTTCCTCGTCCTCGCCCAGGAGAAGCTCCGCGAAGCGGTGCGCGTCGGCGCGCTCGATGTCGTCGGGCACCTCCTGCCCCGTCGTGAACCAGCTGGCCGCTGCGCCCGCGCGGCGCACCGCCGCGACGACGCCACCGAGCGTCTCGGACTCGTCGAGCTTGCTGAGCACGATGCGCGTCGCGCCGACGCGACCGAACGCGCCGGCCGCCGCGTCGAGCGACGCCGCGGACGCCGAGCCGGGCAGCACCAGGTGCGTCTCGTCGGGCCGCGCGGCGTCGACCAGCGCGCCGACCTCGTCGATCCGCGCCGAGTCGCGGTGGCCACGGCCCGGCGTGTCGACCAGCACCACGTCGCAGGAAGCAAGCGCGGCGAGGGCATCGCGCACCGCGGACGGGCCGTCGGCCGGGCGCACCGGCGCACCGATGATCGAGGCATACGTGCGCAGCTGCTCGACGGCGCCGACGCGGAACGCATCGGCCGCCACCAGCCCCACGCGCAGTCCGTGCTCGGCGCGGAATCCGGCGGCAAGCTTCGCGACGGTGGTCGTCTTGCCGACGCCGGTCGGGCCGGCGACAAGCACCACGTGCGGGCGCCCGTCGGCGCGGCCGATCGTCGGCGCCCGTGGCGTCGAGACTGGAAGCAGGCCCGCCACCGCCTGGAGGGCCGCATGGCGGACGAGCGCGTCGGAATCGTCCGCGCCGAGCGCGTCGCCCAGTTCCTCCTCGACGCGCGCCAGCACGTGCGAGACCAGGTCCTCGGGGAGCGACTGCAGCCGCAGCCGCGCGGCCAGCCGCGCGAGCACGGCCGGACGGACTTCCATCGTGGGCGCCGACTCCACGGCGGCGACCGCCTCCCCGGCCTCGTCGGATGCCCGACGGGCCGCGATCACGGCGCGCGCCAGCGCGAGGCGCGCGGCACGGCGCGCGCGCGTGACGCCGAGCGACGCCGGCGCCGCGTCGACGACGACCTCGAACGACCCGCGCCGCCCGAACCCGCCCGGCAGCGCCCCCGCGTGCACGATCCGCGCACGGATCCCGTGCTGGCGCCGCGCGGCCGCGACGGCCTCGGCCATGCTGTCGGCGATGTAGCGAACCCTCGTCATGCCGCCACCTCCTGCGTGCCTGCGGGCTCGGCATCGAGCTCGGCCGCGCCCACGCGCTCGACCTCGATTCCGCGCACCAGTTCCTCGTATGCCAGGACCGCGCTGCCCGGGATGTGCGGCGCGATCAGCCGCGCCAGCGCCGCGCGCGCACCGCGCGAGGCGACCACCACCACCGGCAGTCCGCCGTCCGCCAGCGGCCGCGCCGCCGCCGCGATCGCGCGCACCACGCGCGCCGCGTCCTCGGCCGGAAGCGTGGTGGCCGGGTCGCCGTCGACCATCGCCACCGACTCCGCCACCGTTCGGTCCAGCCGGTCGCCCGCCACGACGCACGCCAGCACGGGGCGCCCGTCCGCGTCGGGGCGCGCATACTGCTGGCAGATCGCGCGCCTCACGGCACCGCGCGCGGCATCGGCCATCGCGTGCGGGTCGCGCGAACGCGGCGCGGCATCCGCCACGGCCTCCAGGATCGCCTCCAGGTCGCGCACCGCGACGCGCTCGCGCAGCAGGAGCTGCATCACGCGCTGAAGTTCGCCCGGGCGGATCGCCGCGGGCACGGTCTCGTCGACGAGGCGCGGCGCACGCACCCGCAGTTCGGCAAGCAGGTCGCTCACGTGCTCGCGGGTCAGCAGCTCGTCAGCGTGCCGGCGTACGACGGTGGCCAGGTGCGCGCCCAGCACCGATTCGGGCGTCGCGACCGCGCATCCCAGGTGCTCGGCCTGCGCACGCAGGCTGGGCGCGATCCACGTCGCCTCCAGCCCGAACGCCGGCTCGCGCGTCGCGATGCCGGGCAGGTTCGGCGCACGGCCGTCGCTCGGCATCGCAAGCAGTTCGCCCAGGCGCAGCTCGCCCTCGCCGACCGATGCGCCGCGGATGCGGATCCGGTAGCCGCCCGAGGCCAGCGAGCGCTCGTCCCGCACGCGCACCGGCGGGACCACGATCCCCAGGTCCTGCGCCACCTGGCGACGGATTCCCTCGATCCGGCGAAGGAGCGGCGATTGCCCGCCCTCACGCACCAGCGAGACCAGCCCCGCACCGACCTCAACCTCGAGCGGCTCGACGGCAAGCAGCGCACCGATCTCCGCGGCGCGGCGCGCCTTCTCGTCGTTCGCCGGCGCGATCGCTCGCGTGCCGCGCGGTCCCGGCTTGGCCTCGGCGACCGC
>CANHFL010000095.1 GCA_947459855.1 Planctomycetaceae bacterium
CCTTCCACATCGCGGACAACCCCGAGTTCCTGAAGGAAGGCGACGCGATCAACGATTTCATGAAGCCCGACCGCATCGTCTGCGGCGTCGAGAGCGACGCCGCCGGCGCCGCGATGCGCGAGCTGTACGACCCGTTCGTGCGCAACGGCAACCCGATCCACGTCATGGACGTGCGCAGCGCCGAGATGGTGAAGTACGCGTCGAACGCCATGCTGGCAGCCAAGATCTCGTTCATCAACGAGATCGCGAACCTGTGCGAGCACATGGGCGCCGACATCGTGAGCGTGCGCGAGGGCATGTGCGCGGACAAGCGCATCGGCAACCAGTTCCTGTACCCGGGCCTGGGCTACGGCGGCAGCTGCTTCCCGAAGGACACGCAGGCGGTCGTCGGCATGGGCCGCGCGATGGGCTTCGACTGCAAGCTGAACGCCGCGGTCCATGCCGTCAACCAGGACCAGCGCGCGCACTTCTGGGCGAAGGTGGAGAAGCGCATCGGCAGCGGCAACCTGAAGGGCAAGACGTTCGCCTTCTGGGGCGTGGCGTTCAAGCCGCGCACCGACGACATCCGCGAGGCACCGTCGATCGCTCTGATGAAGCGGGCGATCGCGGCCGGCGCGAAGGTCGTGGCGTACGACCCGGTGGCGCTGGAGAACCTGGGCCGCGAGATGCCCGGCGTGCCGCACGCGAAGGACATGTACGCCGCGCTGGACGGCGCGGACGCGCTGGTGATCTGCACCGAGTGGAACGAGTTCCGCTCGCCGGACTTCGCCGAGATGCGCGCGCGCCTGAAGGCGCCGCTCGTGTTCGACGGCCGCAACCTCTACCGCCCGCAGCAGATGGCGCACGAGGGCTTCGAATACCACTCGATCGGCCGCGCGCCGGCGATGCCCGCGAAGGGCTGATGCGGGAGGACGCGAAGGGCCGCCCGTGGGTGCGCTCCGCGCCCACGCGGTAACACGCCGCGGGCCGCCCGGGGGCGGAATTCCACCTGGTTTGGGCGGATTTCGGGGGCCGGACCCTTGGGTAACCGCGGGAATCCCGCCCTTTCCGTTGGAAAGTGGACAAAAAACCCACGGAAACGGTTGTTACGCCTTGCGTCCGGCGCGGAAATCCCTATCTTTCGCGGCGTCCTGGGCATCGGACCCAGTTTCGCAAGCAGCCGACGTGCAGAAGGCACTCCCCGGCAGCGGGCCACAAGCGCCCGCAAAGAAAGGAAGTCAGGATGGCTACCGCCAGCGCCAAGCCCCGCAGCAAGGGCGAGACCCTCAAGATGATCGCCGAGAAGACCAAGCTCCCGCGCAAGCAGGTCGCTGCCGTCTTCGAGGAACTCGGCACCATCATGAAGAAGGACCTGGGCAAGAAGGGCCCGGGCGTCTTCGTCGTGCACGGCATGATGAAGGTCATCGTCATCAACAAGCCCTCGACCAAGGCTTACGAGAAGCCGAACCCCTTCAAGCCCGGTGAGATGATGACGGTCAAGGCCAAGCCGGCCAGCCGCAAGATCAAGATCCGCGCCATGAAGGCCCTCAAGGGCATGGTTGGTTGATCTGATCGACGATCGAAACACCGAAGGGCCCCGCGCAAGCGGGGCCCTTCGCGTTTGCGGAAGCGATGCGTGTTCGGGATAGCCCGTACCCATTTCCGCGGAAATGGGTACGGGCTATCCCGAACACAATTTCCTACCCGCGATCGAGGCGATAGACCACGCGCGCGGGCATCGGGCTGCCGACCGGTCTGTCCTCGCGCCGCTCGACGCGCGCACCGATCCGCTCCAGCGCGCGCTGCGACCGCAGGTTGCCAGGGCTGACGTAGAACCACGCGGTACTCGCCCAGCGGAACGCGTGGTCGAGCATCAGGCGCTTCATCTCGCGGTTCGTGCCGTCGCCCCACTGCGAACGCGCCAGGAACGTGTAGCCGATCACCACGGAGCGGTCGGCCGGGTTCCAGTCGTAGTAGCAGCTCATCCCGACGACGCGGCCCGCGGGGTCGAGCGCGACCAGCGCCCCGCCGCCCGCGAGGACCTGCGCGAAGAAGCGCTCGAACACAGGCCGCTCGTGGCGGTCGGACTGCCAGTGCTGCTCCCAGATCAGCGGATCGGAGGCCACCGCGTGCAGCGCGTCCAGGTCGTCCGCGCGCAGCGGGCGCAGCTGCACCCGCTCACCGCGGAGGGTGGGCTGCCAGTTGGGCACCTCGATGGCGCGCTTCACGCTGCGCCCGTTCGCCTCGAGGAGCGCCCACGCCTGCTCGCGCGTGAGCGACGGGTCGAACTGGCGCACCGTGCGGATGGCCCGGTCGACCAGCTTGTCGTTCGTGGCCGCCAGGTCAACCATCAGGTTGCCGCGCACCTTGCCCAGGCGCGTGAAGAGCGCGGTGGTGATGCAGTTGAGCGCGAGCTTGGTGGCGCTGCCGGCCTTCAGGCGGGTGCTGCCCGTCAGGATCTCGGGCCCGGTCTCCAGGACGATCAGGTGGTCGCAGGCTTCCGGGCGCTCCATCGGCACGCAGGAGATGAACGCCGTCGCGGCGCCGCGCTCCTTGGCGATGCGGATCGCGCCGAGCGGATACGGCGTGGTGCCGCCCGCGGCGATGCCGACCACCGTGTCGTTCGGCCCCACGGCCAGCCGCTCGATCTCCCCGCGCGCGCCGTCCCACTCGTCCTCGCGGCCCTCGCTCGAGCGGCGCAGGGCGGAATCGCCGCCGGCGATGACGCCGACCACCTGGCCGGGATCGCTCATGAAGGTCGGCGGGCACTCGCTGGCGTCCAGCACCCCGAGGCGACCGCTGGTGCCGGCGCCGAAATAGAGCAGCCGCCCCCCCTGCGCGAACATCGGCACCATGCCCTCGACCAGCGCGCCGATCGCAGGCGCGGCGGCAGCCACCGCTTCGGTCACCGCACGGCTGTCCTCGGCCATGAGCGCCGCGATCGCGGCCGCGTCCAGCGTGTCCAGGTGCATCGAGCCCGGGTTCCGGTGCTCGGTGCGGACGTGGCTGCGGTCGGGCGGGAGGCGCATGGCGGCAGGTGCTGGGGCGGCGGTCACCTCAGTCCATCGGCCGTTCGGCCTCGTCGCCCGCAGCGCCGAGGGGCGGTACCCGGACCATGCCGAAGTTCCGCAGGATGAACGTCCACTTGGCGCTCTCCTCGGCCGGGCTGAAGATGCCGTGGTCCGAGGTCGGGAAGACCATCATCTCGAACGGGATGTCGTTGCGCTGCCAGGCGTCGGCCAGCGCCATCGTGTTCGAAGGATGGACGTTGTCGTCCACCAGCCCGTGCAGCAGGAGGACGCGCCCCTTCAGGTTGCGGGCCTGCTTGACGGCGCTGCCTGCGTCGTAGCCTGCCTCGTTCTCCTCGGGGGTGCGCATCGTGCGCTCGGTGTAGATCGTGTCGTACTGGCGCCAGTCCGTGGGCGGGGCACCGGCCACGCCCACGGGGTACAGGTCCGGGTAGCGCAGCATGCACATCAGCGTCATGTAGCCGCCGTAGCTGTGGCCGGTGATCGCGACGCGCTTCGCGTCGACGTACCCCCGCTTGCACAGCTCCTTGACGAATGCCGCCTGGTCGTCCACGTCGGGGCCGCCCAGCTTCATGTAGGTGGCGTCCTCGAAGGCCTTGCCGCGCCCGGGGGTGCCGCGGTTCTCGCACATGGCCACCAGCACGCCGAAACCGACGTCCTTGCGCGTGGGCTGGTATGTCGAGTTGACGGTGACGATCATCGGGCCGCCGTAGGCGTCGATCACCAGCGGGTACTTCTTCCCGGCGTCGAACCCCGGCGGCTTCCACAGGATGCCGTAGAGCTCGGTGACGCCGTCGGCCGCCTTGAAGCGGATGAACTCGGGCGCCGGCACGCCCAGCTTGCCGGCGCGGTCCTCGGCGGGCTTGGCAAGGCACGCGACCTCGCGGCCGTCGATCGCGCAGAGGAATGTCGCGGGCGGCCGGTCGACGAACTCGCGCGTGGCCACGAAGTGCTTCCCGTCCGGCGCGATGCGCACGCCGGACCAGTGGTGGTCGCCCTTGGTGATGCGCTCCGTCCCGCTGCCGTCCAGGTGCGCGCGGTGCAGCTGCGGGTTCAGCTTCGTCTCGCTGGAGCGCGCCAGGTACCAGAGCCAGCCGCCCTTCTCGTCGATCTCGACGATCGAATCGGCCTCCCACGGGTCCTTGGTCAGGTCGGCCAGCTTGCCCTTCTCGAGGTCCCACAGCTGGAAGTTGGACCAGCCGTTCGCACGCGTCTCCCACACGAAGCGGCGGCCGTCGGCCAGGAACATCATGCCGGGCGAATTCTTGGTCCACGTGTCGGAGCGCTCGGTCAGGATCGTCCGCGACTTCCCGGTGGCCGGGTCGGCCAGCACCAGGTCCAGCGTGTCCTGCCGCCGGTTGGTGCGGAAGAACAGGATGCCGTCGCCCTTGGGCGTCCATCGCACGCCGTAGACGTACTGGTCCGCGGCCGGGCCGACCTCGAGCGGCACGCGCTTCCGCGACGCCAGGTCGTAGCACTCGAGCTTCGCGACGGGATTCGGGTCGCCGGGCTTCGGGTAGTTCAGCGCCTTGGGCTTGGTGCGCGTCCCCACCTGGTCGCGCAGGATCCAGAAGTCCTTCACCGGGCGCTCGTCGAACGCGTAGTAGGCCAGCTTCGTGGAGTCCGGCGACCACCACATCGCGGTGTTCTGGTCCAATTCCTCGCCGTAGACCCAGTCGGCGCTGCCGAACCAGACCTTGCCGGTGCCCTCGGTGGTCACGGGCACCTTGTCGCCGCCGCCCTTCTCGCCGGGCTCCAGCGTGATGTTGCAGTCGGAGAAGACCGCCACCCACTTCGCGTCCGGCGAGGGGACGTGCGTCGCCTGGCGCGCGCGGCCGCCACGCGGCTCGCGTGGGCCGCGGTCCTTGGCGGGGGCATCGGGTGGCGCGCCGCCGTCCGCGACGGTGCCGCCGGCCAACGGCAGGCTCTTCCAGTCGGTGCCGACCTTGAACCACACCGCGCCGCCGGGCAGGTCCCAGCGGACCTCGCCCACGCGGCCGCCGCGTTCGCGGACGCCGGCGGACTGCAGGCGCTGCACCTCGTCGGCCCCGGGCAGCTCCTTGAAGGGCACGAACTGCGCGCCGGCGCACGGCGCGAGCATGGAAACGAGCGCCGCCGCGGCGAGCGCGAGCGGCTGGCGTGCACGGATGGTCATGTCTGGCTCCAGGGGTCGGGGTGGATCAGTCGAACGCGGTCATGCCGCGGAACGCGCCGTAGCGGTCGTCGATCTGGCCGGCGTCCAGCCGGTTCAGGCGGTCGAGGCCGAACGCCTCGATCGTGAAGCTGGCGAGCACCGTGCCCCACGCCATCGCGTGGCGCAGCGTGTGGAAGTCGGTGCGGCCGCTGCGCGCGACGTGGGCCATGAAGCCGCCCGCGAAGGTGTCGCCGGCGCCGGTCGGGTCGACCACCTGCTCGAGCGACGCGGGGTACGCGGGCACGCTGGCGACGCCGTCACGGTGGATCAGCACCGCGCCGTGCTCGCCCTTCTTGATGACGATGAACTGGCGCGGGCCGCCCTTCAGGATGCGGTGGCCCGCGGTGACGACGTTGGTGCAGTCGGTCAGCTGCATTGCCTCCTCGTCGTTCATGATCACGCCGTCGACCTCGGACAGGAGCTGCATCAGCTCGGGCCGCGCGATGTTGATCCACAGGTCCATCGTGTCGCACACGGCCAGCTGCCGGCCGGGGAACTTGCGCAGCAGGTCCAGCTGCACCAGCGGATGCGTATTCGCCAGGAAGACGAACTTGCTGTC
>CANHFL010000096.1 GCA_947459855.1 Planctomycetaceae bacterium
CCTCCAGCATGCCACCGCCGAACGTCGCCTCGTGGGCAACGAAGCGCCCGTTGGCACCCGTCGACCACGCCGACAGGTCGACCGCCATCTCGACCACGCCGGCAGGATCCGTCCCACCGTCGCCGACCGCCAGCAGCCACCAGCCGGTGAGCGTGGCGTTCGGCGCGCCCGCGATCTCGACGTACTCGTCGGTGTCCGCGCCCTGCTGGTCGACGCGCAGCTCCGACAGCGCAAAGATCCCCGGGCCGACGCCCGGCGGCCCCGCCACGATCCCCGCACCGGCGCACGTGCCCATCGCAAGCCCCGCCCCTCCGGCGACCATCGCCGACGCGATCCCCGTGCGCGCCGCGACCGCGGCCCGCCGATTCCCCAGTCCTTCCATGTCCATGTCTCCCTGCGGCCCTTCGCCGCGATTCCCTGCGACGCGCGCACGGTAGGGAACCCGGGCCTCGTTCTCGGAAGCACGGCCCTTTTTCCGCAGAATCGGCGTCGGTGGCCAAGCATTGCGCTTGTCCCGTCCGAACCATGGGGCAACACTATGGGACCGATGACCTGGAAGAACCCCACCCGTGCGGTGCTCGCCGCCGCCCTCGCCGCCATCACCGCGTCCATCGCCTGGGCCGGCCAGTCGGTGCTCGTGGTTTCCGACTCGCTGCGCGACCGGTTCTGGACCATCAGCACCGTCGACGGGTCGCTGGTCCGCAACGACTTCATCCTGAACGACTCCGCCTCGCGCCTCTCGCAGGTCATCTCGTGCCAGCCCAGCGGCCGCGGAACGCTGCTGATGAACGACATCGACCGCGACGCGATCTACGAGTACTCGATGACGGGCATCCACCTGCGGACGCTGGCCGACACGTCCAAGGGCATCCTGGACCCCTGGGGCATGTGCGTCGCGTACGGCAAGATCTTCTTCACCTGCTGCGACCCGACGAACACGCCGGGCTACAACGCGATCTGGTCCATGGACATGGACGGCGGGAACTGCGCGCTCTGGTACGCGAACGTCGACCTCGGCCGCGTGCGCGACATCAAGCCGGTGAGCGGCGGCTTCATCGTCGGCGACAGCCTGAACAACCGCATCAACTTCGTGTCGCTGGACCGCACCGTCTGCCGCGTGTGGAGCACGTACGGCCTGGGCTTCCCGCAGCAGATCACCTTGCGTCCCGACGGCGGCTACGTGATCGCGGCATTCAGCGCGCCCTCCTTCGGCCTGAACTTCTACGACGCGCAGGGGAACATCGAGGGCGCGACGTCCACGATCACCTCGTCGCGCGGCGTCTGGCCGCTCGAGAACGGCGAGTTCGTCTATTCGGGCGGCGACATGATCATGGCCTACAACCCGGTCACCAACCTGCACCGCACGATCCTGCGGGCCACGTCGCCGACCTCGGGGTTCCGCTTCATCTACCGGCTCGAGGTGCCCACGCCGTGCCCGGCCGACCTGAACATCGACGGCTCGGTCGACGGCGCCGACATGGGCCTGCTGCTTGGCTCCTGGGGCCCCGGCAACGGCATCGCCGACATCAACCGCGACGGCACCGTGGACGGCGCCGACATGGGCCTGCTGCTGGGCGCCTGGGGCACCTGCCTGCCCTGAACCCCGGCGTAGACTCGCGCGTCCCATGACGACGACGCGCCCGACCGGCATCCACGCGTTCGCGATCGCCGCGGCCCTTGCCGCGGCCCTTCCTGCCGCCGCGGCCGTGCGTCCGGCCCGTGCCGCCGCGCCGCCCACCGACGCCGCCGTCGGACGCACGCTGGGGATCGGCGACAAGGTGCCGCTGCCGCTGCAGGCCACGCCGGTCAAGGGCCGCCTGCCCGGCTTCACCGAGCACGGCGTCACGTACGTGCTGGCGTTCGTCCATACCTCCGAGGCTCCGTCGCGACAGGCGATCCCGCGCCTGGACGCATTGACGCAGCGCTTCGGCAAGCAGCTGTCGGTGGTCGCCGTGTCCGACGAGGCCGTCCTGACGCTCCGCGAGTTCTGCGAGCGCCCCGAGTGGGCCCCCAAGATCGGCTTCGTGCTGGCCGCCGACCCGAACCGCCAGGCCTACCGCACGTTCCTTGGCCCGCGATGGGCGCAGCCCGGCCCGGTGGCCTTCGTGCTGCGCGACGGCGTCGTGCAGTGGGTCGGCGCGACCATCGACCTGGAGGACGTCGTGCCGGAGATCGTCGCCGGCAAGTGGAGCCTGGACGCCGCGAAGCGCGCGGCCGAGCAGCAGCGGCTGTGGGACCGGTCGGTGGAAGACGTCGATTCGCTCGCGCGCTCCGGCCGCACCGACGAGGCGCTCCGCAGGCTCGACGATGCATGCGGCATCGCGCTCCCGGCCCAGGCCGCGATGTGCGAGGGACGCCGCTTCACGATCCTGCTGTCCGCGGGCCGGGTCGCCGACGCGCTGGCGTCCGGCGAGCGCATCGTGGCCAAGCCTGCAAACCCCAAGCAGCCCGCGGGCATCGCGTGGTCGCTGATGAACGCGCTGCCCGGCGACCGCGGTGCGCGCGACCTGGCGCTGCGCGCGGCGCAGGCGTCCGACCGCGCGCTGCGCGGGCGCGACGCGATGGTGGGCGCGATCCTGGCGCGCGCGTACTTCCTCTCGGACCGCCGGTCGGATGCCGCCGAGACCGCACGGCGCGCGCTCGGCTTCGCCGACACGCCGGACCTGCAGGCGTCGCTGCGCGACGACATCCGGGTGTACGAGGGCACCGCGGCACCGGGTGGCCAGGCCGCCCCGAAGGCGCCGGCGGCCGGCGCGCCCTGAACGGGAGGCGATGCCGGGGATCAGAGCTGCAGCAGCCGCGACGCGATCCCGCGTGCGCGGGGCGGCAGCGCCTCGAGCGTCGTCAGCAGGCTGCTCTCCGCCATGAAGCGGATGGCCACCAGCGACGTGCAGCCATAGATGATCGCCGTGGAGACGAACTGGACCGCACTGAAGGCGCGGTCGCCGCGCAGGCTGATGGCCCCGGCAATGCTGCTGCCCAGCGAGTACGCCGCCACCGCGATCGTCGCCGCGAGCAGCGGTCCGTGCCCGATCACCCGCGCCGTCTCCAGGCGCGTCATCCCGTAGCGCGGCATCAGCCACAGCATCTGGCCGACGCTCACGACGGTGACGACCAGCGCGGTGGCCGCCGCGATCACGGTCGCGTCGTCCCTCAGCCATTCGGGCACCGCATCGCCCATGGGCTCGGCCAGCCAGACGGCGAGCGTGCCGAGCGCGGCGCCGCCCAGCACGCCCACCGCCTTCAGGGCCTCGAAGCCCGCGATCGGGCGGAACTGGCGCAGTCCCGCGAGCGGCCCGGTCAGCAGCGTGAGCGCCGTGCTCCAGGACGCGCCGCCTGCCAGCAGGATGACCGGCAGGGTCGCCGCGTCCCACTTGCCGTCCCAGATCAGCCGCTGCGCCGACGGGAAGGTCGCGATGACGCCGAACATCGCGATCGGCACGAAGAGCATCGTGCCGGCGAATGCGTCGCGCATCGCGCGGGCCTCGTGGCGCTCGTCTCCGCGTTCGTGCGCGAAGTGCGCCGCGAACACGCTCGAGAGCGCGGACGAGAGCATGGTCGCGGGCTGCGTCGCCAGTTGGTACGCGAAGTAGAAGACGCCGACCGTCGCGAGCGGAACGACGAGCTTCACCAGCAGGAAGTTGACCTGCGTGTTCAGCGAGACGAGCGCCGCGATCAGCAGCGGCCATGCCATCTGCCGCGCCATCCCGGCGAACGTGGCGCCCACCCATCGGTAGCTCACGCGCGCGATGTCGCCACGTGCGACGAAGTACGCCAGCTCGACGACCGGCGAGAATGCGTACGGGATCACGAGCGCCAGCGCTCCCGCGCCGCGCCACGCCAGCACGGCGGTCAGCAGCAGGCGGACGATCGCGTTGGCGATGTCGAGCTTCGCCAGCTGCCGGAACTCCAGCCGCGACGCCATGCGCATGCGCCCGATCTGCTGGAACGCCATCACGAGCTGTCGGCCGCCCAGGATGTAGAGCGCCGCATCGAGCATCGGCGGCGCTTCCACGTTCGGAAGGAAGGGGATCGCCGCCGCGGTGGCCCATGTCGTCACGGCACCCAGCACCAGGAACAGCAGCCCCCACCAGAAGATGCGCCCTGCCTCGCGGTCGTAGTCCTCGGGGCGGATGGTCGGCAGGTAGTGCGCCGAGCCCCCCGCGCGCAGCATCGCCGTGAATCCGAGGATCCCGACGGCGACTGCGTAGGTCCCGATCTCCTGCTGCGTCAGGAAGACACCGACGATGATGTTCGACAGAAGCGCGCTCGCCCGGCCTGCAATGCCGGCGAGGGTCATCATGACGACGGCGATGGTCCTGCGGTGGGGCATCGGGCGCCCCCGGAATCACGGCTCCCCAAGTCCGGGGAGCTGGAAGTATTGCTCACTTGGGCCGTGTCCGGGGCGCGCGTCCGCTCGGTTTCTTCAGCGCTTCCGTGGTTGAAGCGCCCGGTAGCTCTCGCGAGGTGCTTCCGGGATCACGTCCTTCGGCGTTGGACGAAGCCCCTTTTCCTGAGCTGCAGCCCGGAACATTTCAAAAGTGTTGTCTCCCAGGAAAGAACGCGTCGCAGCCTGCATCGACACGAGCTTGTCGTGGATCGCGCACGGCTCGCCCGCGCCGCAAACCCCGCCGCCGAACGGGCAGAGATGCGAGACATCCTCGCGCTCGAAGACGTCGTAGACCTCCTGGAGCGTGATTTCGGCCGGCGGGCGCGTGAGCGCGTACCCACCGCCCGGCCCGGGGGAGCCAACCACCAGCTTCGCCTGCGAGAGCGCGGTCAGGATCTTGGCGACCATCGGCCCCGGAAGGGAGCGCTGCTCCGCGATGTCCATCGCCGACAGGCGGGTCCGGCCGCCGTCCCACACCTCCGCCAGGCGGCTCATCGCCGCGATCGCACGCTCAGTCTGCTTGCCGTACATGAATCAAGGATCCTTTCTCCGGGAATGCCCAGCGGTCTTCGGTTACGGTCGTCGGTGCGTTCCGTTGCGCCAATCTGGATAAGTCCATCCGGATTGGCCCTATTCAGGATATGCTGGTCCGTGTTTCTATAGAACGAGATTCCGCCGTTTTCCCAATCTTGACTCTGCGATCCGGATTTCCGTGGTTCGCACTCGACTCCAAGGCACAGACATGAGCACCACCACCGCGACCGGTCCCCTCGAACGATTCAGCTACGACGACGACATCGTCCGCAAGTTCCTCGCAGCCTCGATGGTCTTCGGCATCGTCGGGATGCTCGTCGGCGTCGTCATCGCCGTCCAGCTGACCCTGCCCCAGGCCAACGTGCACCAGTGGCTGAACTTCGGCCGCCTGCGCCCGCTGCACACCAACGCGGTGATCTTCGCGTTCGCCGGGAACGCCATCTTCGCAGCGGTCTACTACTCGTCGCAGCGGCTGCTGAAGGCGCGGATGTTCAGCGACCTGCTGTCGCGCATCCACTTCTGGGGATGGCAGCTGATCATCGTCGCCGCCGCGGTCAGCCTGCCCATGGGCATCACGCAGGCCAAGGAGTACGCCGAGCTCGAGTGGCCGATCGACATCGCGGTCGTCCTCGTCTGGGTCGTCTTCGCGGTGAACCTGTTCGGCACCATCGCGCGCCGCCGCGAACGGCACCTGTATGTCGCGGTCTGGTTCTACATCGCCA
>CANHFL010000097.1 GCA_947459855.1 Planctomycetaceae bacterium
GATCACTTGCCCTGCACGATCGCCTTCCGAAGCGCATCCAGCAGCACGTCCTGGTCCAGCTCCGCGGGCATCGGGACGTGCAGGTGCATCTCGCCGATCAGGCCAAGCTGTTGCGCGGTGCCGCGGACGGTGAGCGTGTCGGTCTGCACGGGGGCGGTCGTGTCGGCGCCCTGCGAGTTCGTGAACGAGAAGCGGCCGATGCCGCGCGCGGGGACGATGTTCACCGCAGCAGCCCGGCGCGCGCGGGTGACGATGCGCAGCTCGCCGGGGGCCACGATCCACGTCATCGTGCCGGGCTGGAAGCGCTCGCGCGGGCGCGGGATCGGGCGAGCGTAGCGGCGCGAGAGCAAGACGATGCCGAGCGGCGTGGCGACCATCGTCGCCACCTGGAGCAGGATGCTGGCAACCGGCGACACCTGGCGCAGGACGATGACCAACGCGATGAGCGACAGGATCGCGAACACGATGCCGACGATGCCGAGCGCCGCCCGGCCGCTCCGAGCACCGCGCCACTGCGCCTCGCCGGCGTGGCGCCAGCCGCTGATGACGATCGCGCCTGCCGGCACCGCGAGCTGGCACGACGGGCACGTGACCGGCGTGGGCAGCGGCTCCCACCACGGGCCGGGCGGGACATCCGGCAGCGCGTGGGAGCAGCGCGGGCAGGTCGGCGGCTCGCCGGCGGTGGCGGCGGTGATCGCGACGGGTACGGCCAGGCGGTTCGGGTCGCCGTCGACGAGCGGCGTCGGTTGCGCGCCGAGCGTGACGGACTCCAGCGCGACCGGCGCGGTGGCCGGCGCGGCGCGCAGCGTGCGCTCGAGCGCGCGGGCCGCGGCGTCGGCGGCCTGGCCCGCGGGCAGCTGCACCCAGACGGTGCCCTCGAGGATGCCGCTCCCGGACTGCGACGATCGCTTCAGGTCCTGCTGCGACCAGAGCACGAGCGGCGTCACGAAGTCGATCGCGCCGACCTCGGCCGCGCCCTTCTTGCGGAAGAGCGGGATGTGGCGGCGGCCACGGACGTCGCGGATGTCGCCGCCGGCGAGGCTGCGCGACGCGGCGGTCGCGGAGGGGTCGCCTGTCCAGAGGTGCAGGCCGCCCGGCACGACCATCGCGCGGCGGCGGAGCGCGCCGGCGCGGGTGCCGGTGCCGTCGTCAGCCGAGGCGCGGCGCCAGCTGCGGAGGGCGAGCCAGACCGCGGCGAAGGCGAACGTCAGCACCACGCCGGCGATCAGCAGGCCAGGGCCGTAGCCGCCGGGACCTGGGGTGAAGCGGATGCCGCGGCTGAAGCCGCCGTTCTGGATCGCCTGGATGATGACGACGCCGAAGATGATGCAGATCCACGGCCCGCCGATCAGGATGGCCGCACCGATCGCGATCGCGGTCACGCTCCACGCGCCGCCTTCGTCGACCACGTCAGCCGACGCGCCGCCCACGACGCAGTGCGCGCCGCGGGGGATGACGAGCGCGCACTCGGGGCAGCGCTCATCGGCGGGGAACGGGCCATACGGATCAGCGGCCAGCGGCGCGCCGGGCAGCCCGGTCAGCGGGTACGCGCAGCGCGGGCATCGGCAGGTGGCGGGCATGGGGGAGGATGCAACCCGGTTGACCGTGTCGACCGGGTTCATGTGCCCGATCCCGGTATGAGCGCGGGCAACGGGCGGGTTAACCCGGTCGACACGGTCGACCGGGTTGGTGTTACGCCACCGTCACCTTCGTGTCCAAATACACGTCCTGGATCGCGTTGAGAATCTTCACCCCGTCCGCCATCGGGCGCTGGAACGCCTTGCGGCCCGAGATCAGGCCCTGGCCGCCGGCGCGCTTGTTGATGACGGCGGTCTTCACGGCGTCCGCCAGGTCGTTCTCGCCGCTGGCGCCGCCGCTGTTGATCAGGCCGATGCGGCCGCTGAAGCAGTTCAGCACCTGGTAGCGGCAGAGGTCGATCGGGTGGTCGCTGCTCAGCTCGGTGTAGATGCGCTTGTCGAACTTGCCGTAGCTGCTGCCGCCGGTGCCCATCGCGGTGTAGCCGCCGTTCAGCTCGGGCAGCTTCTGCTTGATCACGTCGGCCTTCAGCGTCACGCCCAGGTGGTTCGCCTGCGCGGTCAGGTCGGCGCTGACGTGGTAGTCCTTGCCGTCCTTCTTGAACGCGTCGTTGCGCAGGTAGCACCAGAGGAACGTGCACATGCCCAGCGAGTGGGCCTCCTCGAAGGCCTCGGCCACGTAGACGATCTCGCGCGCCGCGTCGGCGCTGCCGAAATAGATCGTCGCACCGATCGCGCACGCACCAAGGTTCCACGCCTCGCGCACGGTGCCGAAGGGGATCTGCGCCGCGGCGTTCGGGTACGTGAGCAGCTCGTTGTGGTTGTACTTCACCATGAACGGGATGCGGTGCGCGTACTTCCGGCTGACGCTCGCCAGCACGCCGAAGGTGCTGGCCACCGCGTTGCAGCCGCCCTCGACGGCCAGCTTCACGATGTTCTCGCCGTCGAAGTACGCCGGGTTCTTGGCGAAGCTGGCGCCGGCCGCGTGCTCGATGCCTTGGTCGACGGGCAGGATGCTCATGTAGCCCGTCCCGCCCAGGCGCCCGTGGCCGTAGATGCGCTGCAGGCTGGCCATCACCTGCGGGGTGCGGTCGCTGGGCCCGAAGCAGCGGTCGACGAAGTCGGGCCCCGGCAGGTGGAGCATGGACTTCGAGACCTTCGCGGTGTGCGTGAGGAGGCCGTCGGCCTCGGCGCCGAGGGTCTTCGCGACGTCGATGGTGAGGTTCGCCATGGGGCGCGCATCGTACTACCCTGCAGGGCGATGAGGCTTGCGAACGGCTACGTCATCCGACTGCTCCCGCGGCTCCTTCGGCACGACGCCACGAAGGGCCTGCTCCTCGTCGCCTGCGCGGCGGCGGCGCTGCTGATGGCCAACGGAAGCTGGGCGGAGACGTACCAGCGCGTGCTCGCGCTGCCGGTGCCCGTCCCCGGGAAGGAGTTGACGCTCGTCCTGTTCGTCAACGACTTCCTCATGGCGATCTTCTTCCTGCTGGTGGGCATGGAGCTCAAGCGCGAGCTCACGGCCGGCCAGCTGAACAGCCGCGCGCGCATGATGCTGCCGACGCTCGCGGCGCTCGGCGGGATGGCCGGTCCGGCCGTCATCCACGCCGCGCTGAACAGGGCCGACCCGGTGGCGCTGCAGGGCTGGGCGATCCCGTGCGCAACGGACATCGCGTTCGCGCTCGGAATGCTGGCGCTGCTCGGCAACCGCGTGCCGACGGGACTGAAGGTCTTCCTCACGGCGCTCGCGGTGCTGGACGACCTGGGTGCGATCGTGATCATCGCGCTCTTCTACGGCAGCGGCCTGCACCCGTGGTTCCTGCTGGGAGCGCTCGTCGTCTTCGGCTTCATGGGGATCCTGAACAAGCGCGGCGTGGTGCGCATCCCGGTCTTCCTGGCACTGGGGCTGGTGATGTGGTGGTTCATGCTGAAGAGCGGCGTGCACGCGACGATCGCCGGCGTGGCGACCGCACTGACGATTCCGTCCAACGATTCGAACGGCCGGCCGGTGATGGAGCGGCTGGAGCACCAGCTTGCACCCCTGGTGAACTTCGTGATCCTTCCGATCTTCGCGGTGATGAACGCGGGCGTCAGCTTCGGTGGCGGAGGGCTGGCCACGCTGGCCCATGCGCCGGCGCTGGGAGTGGCGATCGGGCTGGTCGCGGGGAAGACGCTCGGCGTGTTCGGCGCTTCGTGGCTGACGGTGAAGCTGCGGCTCGGCGCGCTCCCCGAGGGCGTGGCGTGGCGCAGCCTCCTTGCCACCAGCGTGCTGTGCGGCATCGGGTTCACGATGAGCATCTTCATCGCGGAGCTTGCGTTCAAGACCGCGCCGAACGCCGCGCCCGAGGCCGCGGTCATGGCGGCAGAGCTGCTCAACGAGTCGAAGGGCGGGATCCTGCTTGGTTCGCTGGTGAGCGCGGTGGTCGGCGTGGCGGCACTGTGGTTCGTGCTGCCGCGCGGCGATCAGCACACGGCGGACGTGCCGCTCGACTGAGTCAGCGCAACCATCCGCCGCAGCGGACGCGTTCGCCGTCGTAGCACACCAGCGCCTGGCCGGGCGCGACCGCGGGCTGCGGCTCGGCGAAGCGGACTTCGATGTCTGGGACGCGCGCAGCGCCAGGCGCGCCCGCACCGCCCTCCCCCGCCACCGCGCGCATCTCGGCGGCGACCGACGCGGCGTTGTAACGGATCTTCGCGGTGCAGGGCGTCCAGTCCCACGTGGGCTCGGTCAGCCAGTTCGCGTCGCCCGCGGTGCAGCCGGCGGCCAGGAGCGCCTCGCGCGGGCCGACGGTCACCGTATTCGCCGCGGCATCCTTGCGCACCACGTACACCGGCTCGCCCATCGCAACGCGCACGCCCTTGCGCTGGCCCACCGTGAAGTGCTGGTGCCCCGGATGCTCACCCAGGATGCGGCCGCTCAGGTCGACGATCGTGCCGGGCCGCACCGCGTCCGGCGAGTGGCGCGCGACCAGGCCCGCATAGTCGTTGTCGGGCACGAAGCAGATCTCCTGCGAGTCCGGCTTGTCGAAGACCGGCAGGCCAAGCTCCGCCGCGAGCGCGCGCACCGCGGGCTTGCGCATGCCGCCGATCGGCAGCAGCATGCGGTCCAGCCGCTCGCGCGGCGCGCCGAAGAGCACGTAGCTCTGGTCCTTGTCGTGGTCCACGCCGCGGCAGAGCATGCGGCCGCCCTCGGGCGCGGGCAGCACCTGCGCGTAGTGGCCGCTGGCCACGAAATCGGCGTCGATCTGCGCCGCGTAGTCGTGCAGCTTGCCGAACTTCAGCCAGTCGTTGCAGCGCACGCACGGGTTCGGCGTGCGGCCGGCGTTGTACTCGCCGACGAAGTAGTCGATGATCCGCCCGAAGTCCTTCTTGAAGTTGACGACGTAGAACGGGATGCCGAGCTTCGCCGCAACCAGCCGCGCGTCGGCCGCGTCGTTGATCGAGCAGCAGCCCTGGTGGCCGATGCGGAGCGGGACGCCCGAGCCGCCGGGAGCGGCGCACGCCGTCGCGGCCTCCCCGTCTCCCGGCCGCATCCCGTCGAGCGACTCACCCGGGCTGCCGAGGCGCATGAACACCCCGACGACGTCGTGTCCCGCGCGCTGGAGCAGCGCGGCGGCGACCGACGAGTCGACGCCTCCCGACATGGCAAGGAGGACGCGGGGCATGCACGGAACATACGCCGGGTGCGATTTCCCCGGTTTCGCGCGAAGCGCGGAAATTCGCCCCCGGCGTATGTTCCGCACCGTGCTCCTCTACGCAGGCATCGACGAGGCCGGCTACGGGCCGCTGCTGGGCCCGCTGTGCGTGGGCTGCTCGGCCTTCGAGCTCGACGCCGCGCCCGACACGCCGCCTCCCTGCCTGTGGAAGCACCTGCGCCAGGCCGTGTGCCGCGCGGGCAACGACCGGCGCGGGCGCATCGCGGTCGAGGACAGCAAGAAGCTCAAGGGCGCGAAGGACGCCGCGGCGCACCCGTTGCGTCATCTCGAGCGCGGGGTCACCGCGTTCGCGGCCGCCGCGCACGGCGCGACCGACGCCGCGCCCACGGGCTTCCCCACCGATGCCGCCCTCCTCGCCGCGCTCGGCGCCCCGGTCACGCCCGCGGACGGCCC
>CANHFL010000098.1 GCA_947459855.1 Planctomycetaceae bacterium
CAACCCGCGAATCCACTCCCGTGCCATCCGCCTCACGACACGACCATCCCCGATCCACCGGCCGAGCGCCGGTGGTCGTGTCCGTGCTGCTGGCGCTCTCCGTGGCTTCCACTCTCCCCGCCCATCCCTCCGACTGCACCCCGCCCGCCCCCGGCGCGAAGGAAGCCGAGTCCTGCGGCGGCCATACGAACGACGGCTGCGACTTGCTCTCGCACCCCACCGAGCCGATCGACTTCGGCGTCGCGCTCGTCGCCACGTTCTGGTCGAACGACGTGCAGCGCGACACCGACTTCTTCCGCTTTGTGCTGACGAAGCCTTCGCGCGTGATCGCGCGCGCGTGGTCCACCGAATTGCTGCAGTTCGCGATCGTGGATGCGTGCTTCATCGTCGACAGCAACGTCGGCACGTGCACCGACGTGCAGGCCTGCCTACCGGCCGGCGTCTACAACGTGTTCGTCGCGCCGCTCGACTCGAACCCCGCCTGCGGCGCCGCGTCCAGCACGTACACGGTGCTGCTCGAGCTGCTGCCGGCCGATCCCGCGTGCACGCCGCTCATGGGCGACATCGACCGCAGCGGCACCGTCGACGGCATCGACCTGAGCATGCTGCTCGACCGCTGGGGCACCACGGACCCCGGGTCCTGCGACATGAACGGCGACCAGACCGTGGACGGCCGCGACCTGGGCATGCTGCTTGGCGCGTGGGCGCCCTGACGCTGACCCGGACCTTGGGCACCGCCTGAATCCCCGCCGGCTCCCCCGCCGAACCCCAACCGGACGCTCGGGGGTCGGCATTTCCGGACCCCGGGGCACCGCCCTCGCGCCACTCCCGCCCCAGCCCACCCCGACGCGGATCCGAACCGCCTTCCTTCCTACAATCTTCCCTTCGCCGTGCGGCCCCCGCCGCCCGACCGATCGCCCCATACACGTGACACGGAGCCCGACGATGAGCAACATCGACCTCGCCAAGGACCTCAAGAACCTCTCCGAGAAGGATCGCAAGCAAGTCGAGCAGGCGCAGGAGATGCTTGGGCCCGACCCGAGCACGATGGGCTTCATCAAGAACGTCTTCTGGG
Organism: Planctomycetaceae bacterium; assembly: GCA_947459855.1. Taxonomy (GTDB): domain Bacteria; phylum Planctomycetota; class Phycisphaerae; order Phycisphaerales; family SM1A02; genus UBA966. Next base: position 1,076 of record CANHFL010000098.1, read on the forward strand.
GCAACTTCCGCGAGGACCTGGTCTTCCCGTACCCCAGCGTCAGCGCCGAGGAGACCGCGCGCTGCGACCAGCTGCTGGCCGAGCTCGACCAGTACCTGCGCACCGAGCACCCCGCCGTCGAGATCGACCAGAAGCAGGAGATCCCCGCCTGGGTCGTCAAGCGCCTCTTCGACATGGGCGTGCTGGGCATGACCATCGGCAAGGACTACGGCGGCCTGGGCTTCGGCATCACCAGCTACAACCGCGTGCTGCGCCGCATCGGCCGCACCTGCGGCTCCACCGCGGTCCTGGTCAGCGCGCACCAGTCGATCGGCTGCAAGGCGCTCATGCTCTTCGGCAACGAGGAGCAGAAGAAGCGCTTCCTGCCCCGCATGGCCACCGACGCGCTGAGCGCGTTCTGCCTGAGCGAGCCGAACGTCGGCTGCGACGCCGGCGGCCAGGAGACCCGCTGCACCGTCAGCGAGTGCGGCAACTACTACATCGTGAACGGCGAGAAGAAGTGGGCCACCTCCGGCGCGCTCAGCGGCCTGTTCACGGTCATGGCCAAGCAGAAGATCACCGACCCGAAGACCGGCAAGCAGAAGGACGCGGTCACCGCGCTGATCTGCACGCCCGACATGGAGGGCGTCGAGATCTTCAGCCGCAACCGCAGCAAGTGCGGCATCCGCGGCACGTGGCAGGCGCGCATCCGCCTCACCAACGTCAAGGTCCCGAAGGAGAACCTGCTCAGCAAGGAGGGCCGCGGCCTCAACGTCGCGCTCACCTGCCTGAACTACGGCCGCTGCACGCTCAGCGCCGGCATGCTGGGCGCCGCCGAGTTCGCGTACGAGCAGGCCGCCAAGTGGGCCAAGTACCGCTACCAGTTCGACCGCCCCATCGGCGAGTTCGACCAGGTCAAGGAGAAGATCGCGCGCATGGCGTCCTACACGTACGCCATGGAGGCCATGCTCTTCATGACCACCGGCTTCCTCGACCGGCACGACGAGGACATCATGCTCGAGACCGCGGTCTGCAAGGTGTTCTGCAGCGAGTTCGGCTACCGCACTGTGAACGACGCGCTCCAGGTCATGGGCGGCGAGAGCTACATGACGGAGAACCACGTCGAGCGCGCATGGCGCGACAGCCGCATCAACATCATCGTCGAGGGCGCCAACGAGGTGATGCACACCTTCATCTTCGCCTACGGCAGCAAGCAGCTGGGCGAGTGGATGCTGGGTGTGAAGAAGAACCCGATTGGCAACATGGGCTCGGCCATGAAGATCGGCAGCGAGCTCTTCCTGGGCGTGCGCCGTCCGCTGCCCACGTTCAAGGCCGCCGACCCGCGCCTGTCGGCGCAGCTGCACGACGTGATGGCCCGCATCCGCGAGTTCAGCCACCAGGTCAAGCTGATGTTCAAGGAGTGGGAGGACCGCCTGGTCACCGAGCAGACGATCCAGGCCCGCCTCTCGATGTGCGCCATCTACATCCACGCCATGACCTGCGCGCTGTCGAAGCTCGACCGCAACATGCGCAACGGGCTGGACGGCGACGCGCTGGCCTACGAGCGCGCGCTGGTCGAGCACCTCTGCGCGATGTTCTGCAACGAGATCGAGAACGAGATCCGCGCCCTGCGCACCAACGCCGACGCGACGATGAAGGTCGCCGCCGACGCCGCGATGAAGTGGATCGACGGCCTGCCGAACTCGGGCTTCGCCATCTCCGAGAAGACGCCCGACATGAAGGCCCGCGGCACCGGCCGCACGCAGAAGGCATGCGACGTCGCCGCCACGCCGGACTTCGGTGCCGGAAGCGTGTTCACGGGCGAGCGCATCGCCAAGGCGCAGCCGCAGCACGCGTGATCCCCGGCATCCCGCCCGCAGGTTTCGGCGGGATGCTCCCATTGGCTAGACTCGTCCGTCTGTCCCCACCCGTCCCCGAACCCCAAGGACACACCCAGACATGAAGCTCTTCGAATCGATGTCGACGCACGGCCACGAGCGCCTCGCCTTCCACGTTGACCCGGAGACGGGCCTGCGCGCGATCATCGCGATCCACTCGACCGTGCTCGGCAACGCGCTGGGCGGCACCCGCCGCTGGGCCTACACGGACGAGTCCGAGGCGATCCGCGACGTCCTGCGCCTGTCCGAGGGCATGACCTACAAGGCCGCCGCGTCCGACCTGCCGATGGGCGGCGCGAAGAGCGTCATCATGATCGAGAAGGGCAAGGTGCCGACCGAGGCCGAGGCGCGCGCCATGGGCCGCTTCGTCAACACGTTCAGCGGCCAGTACATCGCGGCCGAGGACGTCGGCGTCAACACGCAGTACTGCGACTGGATGGCGTCCGAGTCGAACCACATCATGGGCGGCGAGACCGTCAGCCACGGCGGCGACCCCAGCCCGTACACCAGCCAGGGCTGCTTCAACGGCATGAAGGCGTGCCTTGCCCACAGCGGCCGCAAGGTCGACTTCGCGGGCCTGACCGTCGCCGTCCAGGGCCTGGGCGCGACCGGCTACAAGCTGGCCAAGCTCTGCCGCGAGCACGGCGCGAAGGTCATCGGCACCGACGTGAACCCCGCCGCGGTCGAGAAGGCCGTCAAGGAACTGGGCGTCGTGGCGCTGGGCCCCGGCCAGAGCATCTTCGCGCAGGAGTGCGACATCCTGGCGCCGTGCGCGCTGGGCGCGATCCTGGACAACACCACGATCAAGCAGCTCAAGTGCTCGATCGTCTGCGGCACCTCGAACAACCAGCTGCACGACCCGAACGTCGACGGCCCGAGCCTGAAGCAGCGCGGCGTCCTGTACGGCCCCGACTTCGTCGTGAACGCCGGCGGCCTGATCCGCCTGGCGGGCCTCTACCTGGGCATGAGCTCGGCCGCGCTCGACAAGAAGATCGAGCAGATCGAGCACACCACGCTCGCCGTCCTGAAGGAAGGCAAGAACGAGGCCAGCGAGCACGTGGCCGCCGTCAACTACGCCAAGCGCCGCATCGAGGCGGGCCGCAAGGCCAAGCACGCCGAGCCCGCGATGGCGTGAATAGGGGACAGGTCCACCTGTCCCCACTTTCGGCGGCCACCCGGCGCGCCACCCATCACGAATTCTGAACCACCCAGCCGCCCCGGTCACGCCGGGGCGGTTGTGCGTTCGGTGCGCGCGCGGCGCACGTACATCCACGCGCCCGTCGCCGCGATCGCCACGGCGACCACGTGGTACCCGCCGAATTCCCCCCACCAGCGCGCGTCATCGCGCATGAATTCGTGCGCGAAGCGGAAGCAGCCGTACGCCACCATGTAGACGTTGAACCGCTGCCCGCGCTGCCAGCCGAAGCGCCACGCGAGCATCGCCCATGCCCAGAACAGCACGTTGAACGCGAGTTCCGCCCCCGCCGCAGGCCAGCGCGCGTGGCCGGCGGCATCGGTCACCGCCCACCACGACGCTTCGCACTCCACGCCCTGGCAGCACCCGGCGAACATGCACCCCACGCGGCCGATGGCCAGCGCCAGCGGCACCGTCACCGCGAACAGGTCGCCGGTGCCGGCCCGGTAGCCCACCAGCGACTTCGCAAGTTCCACGCCCGCCACGCCGCCGAGCAGCGCACCCGCGACGCTGTGCCCGGTGAGCAGCGCCACCCAGTCGCCGCGATGGTGCCAGCCCTCCGCCAGCAGGAAGGCGAGCTTCGCGCCCAGGTACGCACCTGCCAACGCACCGCCGTACACCGCCCACAGCCGCTGGTCCGGCGTGCGTCCGTCGCTGCGCAACAGCCGCCGCCACAGCAGCGCGGTGCACGCGATGCCCGCGAGCGTGGTGAGCGCATACACGGGGCTGCCGCCGAGAATGGTCGTTTCTGCCGCCATCAGGAAAGTCGCTCAATGGAGCGGGGCAGGATTCATCGCTTCGCGTAGTACCGGCAGAAGCTGTCCAGCGTCCCCTCCGGCGTGATCACGTGCGTGCAGCAGCGGTCGATGCGGTCCTGGTCGAACGTCCACGCGTCCATGAACGGCTTCACGAAGATGCGGAACGGATGCTCGGGCCGCAGCTCGAGCGCCTTCAGCACCGCGCCGAGCGGCTCGGTCTCGCAGCCGCACTTCGCCAGGTCTTCCAGGCTGTAGTTCACGCGGTTCTGCAGGAATCCCGCGTATCGCTTCACGTCGATCAGCCGGCTCAGCCCCACCGGCCCATCCGGCGCGCGCAGCACGTACGCGATCGTGTGGCAGTTGGGGTCGCCGCAGGGCAGGGGGGTGAAGTCGGCCTCGCACAGGAGTTCCGGCGCCTGCTCCACGCACGCGCGCACGGCGTCGGCCACGCCCATGGATTTGACCGTTGTCACGCCGCTCATGCCGTCCGCACCACCCACACCACTCCCCGGAAACACCGGCAGCGTCCGGCTCTCCACCGCGGCCACGCGCCCGCTGGTGAACACCGGCTGCAGGCTGATCCCGCGCACGTGCGGCCGCGCCACGGCCCAGCGCAGCGTGTCGCCCACGCCCGTGATCGTTCGCTGGTCCAGGACCATCGCCAGCGTCGTGGGCACGCCCAGCGCGCC
>CANHFL010000099.1 GCA_947459855.1 Planctomycetaceae bacterium
CTGCTGGACCGCAGCATCATCTCGCACCCCATGGTGCATGCCGCCGAGACGTGCACGGTGCTCGAGTTCGCCTCGCAGCCGGCGGCACCCGCGGGCGCGAGCCTGCGCCCGCTGGACCAGACCGACCGCATGATCATCCGGCAGATCCAGGCGGACGGCCGGATGAGCTTCACCGAAATCGCGGCCAGCACCGGCACCAGCGCGACGAGCGCCGCCGACCGGTTCCGCCGCCTGGTCGCGGACGGCATCGTGCGGATCGTCGCCATGCCGGACCCGACGCGCATCGGCCTGCACCTGAGCGGCCTGATCCAGTTGGTGCTCGACCTCCCCACGCGCCAGATGGTGGAGCAGCTGCGCGCCGTGCCTGAGCTCAGCTTCATCACGGTGATGTCCGGCAGCTACCCGATCGGCTGCGAATTCCAGGTGCGCGACGGCCAGCACTTCGACGCGCTGCGCGCCCGCCTGCTGACGATGCCCGGCGTCCGCGACCTGCGCGCGCTCGTGCACCGCAGGCTCTACCGGCAGACGTTCGAGTGGGGCACGGCCGAGCCGTACGCCGCCGCACGCTGATGCCGGAACGGCCGGCGGGCGGGCCGCGCTATCGTCCGTCCATGTCACCCGCGATCGATCCCGGCGATGCGCGTCCCGCGACGCTCGAAGACGTGCGCGCGGCCGCGGTACGAATCGCGCCGTTCGTCAGGCGCACGCCGCTGCTGTCGGCCGGCGCGATCGCGCGTGACGCCGCGCGTGGCTCGCTGTGCTTCAAGTGCGAGAACCTGCAGCTCACCGGCAGCTTCAAGATCCGCGGCGCCACCAATGCGGTGCAGCGGCTGGCGGCGGCCGACGCCCCGCGCGGCGTGGTGACGCACAGCAGCGGGAACCATGCGCTGGCACTGGTCGCCGCGGCCGGCGCGCGCGGGATCCCCGCCTACGTGGTGATGCCGGCCAATGCGTCGCCCGTCAAGCGTGCCGCCGTGGTGGCCGCGGGCGGGATCGTGGAGACCAGCGGCAACACCGCTGCCGAGCGCGAGGCGCTGTGCGAGGCCGTCCGCGCGCGCACGGGCGCGACGATCGTGCCGCCCTACGACCACGCGTGGACCATCGCCGGACAGGGCACGATCGCGCTGGAGATCCTGGCCGACGCGCCCGACACCGCGACGATCGTGGTGCCCGTCGGCGGCGGCGGGATGATCGCGGGCATGGCGATCGCGGCCAAGGCGCTGCGGCCGGACGTGCGCATCGTCGGCGCGGAACCGGCGCTGGCCGACGACGCGGCCGAGTCGAAGCGCACCGGGACGCGGGCGGCGCAGCGCGCGCCCGTGACCATCGCCGACGGCCTGCGCGCGCCGCTCGGCGCGCTCACCTTCCCCGTGGTGCGCGATCTCGTGGATGAGATCGTCACCGTCGGCGAGGACGAGATCTCCGCAGGCATGCGGCGGGTCTACGCGGACGCCAAGCTGGTCATCGAGCCGAGCGCCGGCGTGGGCGTGGCGGCGGTGCTGGGCGCCGCCATGCGCCCCCAGGCCGCGGCGGACGAGGCGCGGGGCCGGACGGTGGTGGTGCTGTGCGGCGGGAACGCCGACCTCGACGCGCTGCCGTGGTGACGGTCACGCGCTCCAGTTGGACAGCTGGATGCCCAGGTCCAGGCCGTTGACGATGCCGTCGTTGTTCAGGTCGGCCGGGCCGCCGTTGGATCCCCACGCCGACAGCATCAGGCCGAGATCCAGTCCGTTGACGACGCCGTCGCCGTTCAGGTCGCCGGGCACCGGGACCGGCACCCCCGGCGCGCGGAGGTTGGCGCTCACCGTGGTGGCGATGGTGCCCGCGGAGAACGTGCCGTTGATGAGCAGGCGCGCGACCCCGCCCGCGGGCAGGACGGTCGGCAGGTCGAACGGCTGGTTGACCAGCGGGGGCGGTGCCGGCACGGGCTGCGAGTCCTGCTGCGAGACCTGCGCGGTGACCACCAGCGCACCGTCGACGAACGCCAGCGTGCCCGCCAGCGCCATGACGCCGGGCGCGGGCGTGCCGCCGAACGGCTGCCCGAAGGCGGAGCCTTGGACCAGGATGTCGACCGGCACGCCGACCGCGAACGTCCACGTGGCGTCGGCATTGGGCGTCGCGACGCCGACCGCCGCACCGGTCTGGACGGCGGTGGCCGCGGTGAGCGAGCCGTTGTCCAGCGGGATGGTCACGTTGCTCACGCCCGGGAAGAGCGAGGACGGGTTCGTCGTGCGGAACGTCGAGTAGGTCAGCGTGATGTTGGTCCCCACGGTGCCCGACTGGCCGTCCAGGATGTCGATGCCGAAGCCGGAGATGGAGAACGCGCCGGTGGCGGGGTCGAAGGCCACCTCCATGTCGCCCGCCGGATGCGCGTCCTGGATGCCGACCGTCGGCTTCACCACCATCGAGAACGGGATCGCGTTGTTGCCCGATCCGCCGAAGAACCCGGGGATCGTGGTCGTGCCGGTCGGGTTCGTGGCCGCGTCGTAATTGCCGATCCACGTGCCCGCCAGCGGCAGCTGGATGGCCGTCGTCTGCGTGTAGACGCTGTCCGGCGCGATCGAGCACTGCCACCGGCGCGATGCCGCGTCCGCGGCGGAGGCGAGGACGGCGGTGCCGAGGGCGGCAACGGCGAGGGTGGCATTCAGGCGCATTGGGGGGAAATTAGCACGGGAGGCATGGGACGCTAGGAAATGCCCGGAAACGGGGCGATTCAGGACCCCGAAGCCCCCTGCAGGCGGCGGGAAGGGCCATCCCGGGGAGGATTCAGCCCGACCACCCGGCCAGAAGGATGCCCAGGTCCGCCCCGTTCACCGACCCGTCACCGTTCAGGTCACCGGGTCCCGAGGTCGCTCCGAAGCTTCCCAGCAGGATGCCCAGGTCGGCTCCGTTCACCACCCCGTCGCCGTTCAGGTCGCCCGCCGGGCCGCACGCGATGCACGCCAGCGTCGCGACGTAGCGGACGCCGTCGAAGCCCGGGACGATCGGCGGGTCGTCGGGCCCGGGCGGGAAGTCCGGGTCGGTCACGGTGCACGGCTGGCCGCTGCGGGTGGCGCCGGCCGGCATGCCGAGCGTCACCACTGCCCACCAAGCGCCGCCGTCGATGCAGCGCTCGAGGGTCGCCTGCGCGCACCCGCCGCCGAAGACCGTCGCCACCGTCTCGAGCGGTCCGTCGAACGCGCCGCGCACCAGGTGGATCTCGCAGGGGAACTCGCTGTTCACGCTGAACTGGATGCGCCGTGGGCCCGCACCGCCCAGCGCGTACCAGTCGGTGTCGCGCGGCGAGCCGGTCGTGCAGTCGCCGAGGACGCTCTGGCCGCAGGCGATCGGCGTGGCGGCACCGTCGCGCGTGGGGCCGTCGTTGGTGCGGCGGTAGCAGATCTCGCCCTCGTCGACCGCACCGGCGGGCGGCACGATCGCGCACGGCGGCACGCCGCACAGTGCGATCGCGCGCGCGACGCACGGGGCGTCCCACGTGGCGCCGTCGCAGTAGCCGTCCAGCCGCGAGACGCGCTCGCAGCACGCGGCGTCCTCGCAACCGGGGTCCTTGTGCACCTCGGTGCACGATCCGTACGAGGGGCACACCAGGCCGTAGCACTCGCCCTCGGCGATGTCGACGCACGACTGGTCCCACGCCGTCTCGCAGCAGGTGGGGCTCAGCGCGCAGACCGCCTCGCAGCAGGGCGTGGTGAAGCAGCCGGGCGTCAGGTGCGGTTCGTCGCATCGCCCGCCGGGGCCGCCGGGGCCGCACGCGGGCGAGCCGCCGAACGAGTGCCACGCGACCGACGAGGGCCCGGGACCGTAGCCCCCCAGCAGCAGCGCGATCGCGCAGGCGTCGCCGGGCAGCACGGTGCCGGCGGGGATCCCGGGCGCGTCGAGGGCGCCGTCACGGTCACGGGCATCGCGCGTCCGCACGGGCGGCGCGCCGGACGAGTCGCCGTCGCCGGACCCGCCCGCACCGCCCTGCGCGAACGATCCGCACGTGCGCAGGTTGCGGAAGAGCCAGAACGAGCTGCCCGCGATGTCGACCGCCGCCAGGTCCGGAGCGCAGTCGCCGTCCAGGTCCACGACCGCCGTGTCGCGGAAGAAGCCGCTGCTGTCGATGTTGACCGGATTCGCCCACGTGGGCGCACCGCCCGGCGCAGTCGTGTTGCGCCACGCGTAGACGCCGCCCGGGACCGCGGACGTGGTGACCGCGTCCAGGCGGCCGTCGCCGTCCAGGTCGGCCAGCGTCACCCCCCAGTGGTAACCGGAGCTGAAGCCGGTGCGCACGATGCGCTGGCCGAACCCGCCGAGGCCGTCGTTGCGGAAGACCAGGAGCGGCTGGCTGGTGCCGGTCGAGATGAGCGGCGCCACGACGTCCAGGTCGCCGTCGCCGTCCACGTCGCCCAGCGCGGCGGTCGTGATGCCCGGGACGTCGGTCGGCCCCAGCACGGGCGCAGCCCACGCTTCCGGACCGCTGAACGTGCCGTCGGGCCGCGCGCGCAGCACGTTGATGCGCCGCGTGCCCAGCATGGAGACGACCAGGTCCGCGCGGCCGTCGCCGTCGATGTCGCCCGCCATGATCTCCTGCGGGCCCGGGATGCCGCCGGACCACGGGTCCAGGCGCGTGCGCTGCACCGCGGTGAAGCGTCCCGCGCCGTCGTTGCGCAGGACCGCGATCGCCTCGCTGCCGTAGAACGTCACGGCCAGGTCGGGGCGGCCGTCGCCGTCGAAGTCCCCGGCGCAGAACGCGCGGGGATCGCGGTCGAAGGGCGTGTACTCCGCGGCGCCCAGCGTGCCGTCGGCCTGCCGCCGCAGCACGCCGATGCGCCCGGTGTAGCCGCGCACCAGCAGCACAAGGTCCTCGCGGCCGTCGCCGTCGACGTCCGCGCCCAGCGCGTCGTCGGTCTGGCCGTCGATCAGCATGGTCCGCAGCGTGCCGAAGCCGCCGCCCGCCAGGCCCGGGAACCAGTCGAGCCGCTTCTCGCGGTCGCGTCCGGGCACCACGGCGTCGCGGCGGCCGTCGCCGTCCATGTCGAAGAGCCGCACGCGCGTCGGCCCATGCCGCGGCGAGCACTCGCGGGTGTCGACCGTCTCGAACTGGAGCTGCGCCTGCACACGCACCGCGGGCACCGCCGACGCCGCGAGCGCGGCGAGCAGGCAGGCGACGGTGCGGAGGCGGTTCATGGCTTCTTCTTCGCGCGGATCAGCTCGTCGATGCGCGCCAGGCGCGCCTTGTGCCGCTCGACGTCTGGCTCCAGCACGACGAGCGCCTCCACGTGGATGCGCGCGCCGGCCAGGTCGCCGGACTCGGCCGCGATCGCCGCCGCGAACTCGCGCAGCGCCGCGTCATACGGGGATATCCGCACCGCGCGCTCGGCGTGTGTGCGGGCCCCGGCACGATTCTGCGCCTTGCGCTGCAGGCGCGCCAGTTCCGTCGCGAAGGAAGGGTCGTTATCGGTACGCGCGTCCAGGTATTCCAGGTGCCGGATGGCGGCATCGGAGTCGCCGCGGTCCATGGCGTCCTTCGCCAGCAGCTTGTGCGGCCACGGGTCGACGGGCC
>CANHFL010000100.1 GCA_947459855.1 Planctomycetaceae bacterium
CCCCGGTCCGGGGCAGCGCATGCGCGGCCAGCCCGATCGCGGCCGCGGCGGACCAGCTGGCCGCCGCGAGCAAGTCGACGCCGCTCCCGCCGATCGTCGCGGTCGGCTCCAGCACGGGCGGCCCCCAGGCGCTCGCCACGATGCTCCAGGGACTGCCGAACCCGGCGCCCTTTGCGATCGTGATCGTGCAGCACATGGAGCCGACGTTCCTGCCGGGCCTTGTGTCCTGGCTGGCATCGCAGACCGGGCGCGACGTGCGCCTGGCGAAGGAAGGCGTTCGCCCGCAGCCGAACACGGTGACGATCGCCGGCGAGGACCGGCAGCTGGTCACCACCGCATCGGGAACGCTGTGCTACTGCGAGGGCCCCGTCGAACTGATCCACCGGCCGTCGGTGGACATGCTCTTCGAGAGCCTGGCCGCGTCCGACGTGCCGCCGGGCGTGGCCGTGCTGCTGACCGGCATGGGCAAGGACGGCGCATCCGGGATGGCCTCGCTCCGCGCCAAGGGCTGGGAAACGCTTGCGCAGGACCAGGCGTCCAGCGTGGTCTGGGGCATGCCGGGCGCCGCCGTCGAATCGGGTGCCGCCATGCGCGCCGTGCCGATCAAGGAGATGGGCCCCGCCATCACCGAAGCCATCGCGCGCCGCCGTGCGCAGAAGGGAGGCGCCCGATGAGCGCCGCCGCCGTTCCCGGAGATCCCACCGCTCCCGCCGCCACGACGATCCTGATCGTCGACGACCAGCCGATCATCTGCGAGGCCGTGCGCCGCATGCTGGCGCCGCACCCCGAGTTCCGGCTGGTGGCCTGCACCAAGGGTGCCGAGGCCGTGGCCAAGGTGCTGGCCGAGGACCCGGACGTCATCCTGCAGGACCTGGTGATGCCCGACGCCGATGGCCTGGAGCTGGTGTCCGCCTACCGGCGCGAGCCGACGCTGGCGCGCACGCCGCTCATCGTCCTGAGCGCGCGCGAGGAGGCAACCACCAAGGCCGACGCCTTCGCGCGCGGCGCGAACGACTACCTGGTGAAGCTGCCCGATGCCGTCGAGCTGGTCGCGCGCATCAAGTACCACTCCGGGGCGCACCGCGCGCAGAAGGAGCGCGACGCCGCGTTCAACGCGCTGCGCGCCGAACTCAACAGCGCGGCCGAGTACGTGCAGAGCCTGATCCCGCCGCCGGCGGAGGGCCGCGTCCAGACCGACTGGCGCTTCGTGCCGTCGGCCAGCCTGGGCGGCGACAGCTTCGGCTACCACTGGCTGGACGATGACCGCTTCGCGATCTACCTGCTTGACGTGTGCGGCCATGGCGTCGGGCCGGCGCTGCTTTCGGTCAGCGTGATGAACGCGCTGCAGGTGAACGCGTTGGGCGGCGCCGACGCCGGCGACCCGGGCGCCGTCCTGGCGGCACTGAACCGCCTGTACCCGATGGAACGCCACCACGGCATGTTCTTCACCATGTGGTATGGCGTGGCGAACCTGCGCACGCGCGAACTCCACTACGGGTCGGGCGGCCACCCGCCCGCCCTGCTGCTGGCGCCCGGCCAGGGGCCGCGCCGCCTGGGCGGCGACGAGGAGATCTCGGGCCCGATGATCGGAGCGATCCCCGAGGTGCCCTACGGCACCGCGGTCGTGCCGCTTCCGGCCGGCAGCCGGCTGTTCCTGTACAGCGACGGCATCCACGAGCTCTCGCAGCCGGACGGCACGGTCTGGACGCTGGACGCATTCCTGGACGGCGTGGCCGACGAAGCAAAGGGCGGAAGCGGCGAACTGGACCGCCTGCTGGCGCGCAGCCGTGCGATCCGCACCCGCGACGACTTCGAGGACGACGTCAGCCTGCTCGAGGCCACCTTCACCTGATGCTCCGGATCGCGGCGGGCGTCCTGTGCGTGCTGACGGGCTGTGCGACGCCCGCGGTGGCGCCCGGCGCGGGCGCGGGCCCGGCCCTGCAGCGGCACGACTACCACCGCGTGATCATGGGATCGCCCTGCCGCCTGGTGGCCTGGGCGCCGGACGCGGCCGCGGCCGACGAGGGCGCGCGCGCCGCGTTCGCGCGGCTGGGCCAGGTGGACGAGGCCCTCAGCGACTGGATGCGCGCGAGCGAGGTGCGACGCCTGCCGTCCCGCGCCGGGACGCCGGTCGCGATCGGTCCGGACCTGCGGGCGGCGCTCGCCGCATCGATGGACTTCTCCCGCGACTCGGGCGGCGCGTTCGACGTCACGGTCGGGCCGCTGACGAAGCTCTGGCGCGCGGCGCGGGCCGCGGGAACGCCGCCCCCCGCGTCCGATGTCGCCGCCGCCCGGGTTCGCGTGGGATGGCAGCACGTGCGCCTGGATGCCGCGGGCTACGCGGCGGACACCGACGGCGTGGAGCTGGACTTCGGCGGGATCGGCCAGGGCTTCGGCGCGGACGCCGCGCTTGAGGCGCTGCGCGCGGCGGGCATCGCCTGCGCGATGGTCGACCTGAGCGGCGACGTCGCCGCGATGGGCACGCCGCCGGGGAGCGAAGGCTGGCGCATCGCGCTGGATGACGGCGGTGCCGCGGGCGGCGCCCCGACGCTGCTCCTCGCGGATGCCGCCGTGACGACGAGCGGCGACCGGTTCCAGCACCTGGACATCGCCGCGCCCGACGGCACCTCGCGGCGCGCCAGCCACATCCTGGACCCGCGGACCGGCCAGCCCATCGCCACGCGGACGTCGGTCACCGTGGTCGCGCGCCGGGCGACCGACGCCGACGCACTGGCGACCGCGCTGAGCGTGCTGGGGCCGGACGGTTCGGCGGCGCTGCTGGCAAGGCACCCCGACGCCGCCGCGCGCTGGGCGCACGAGCGGCCCGACGGCACGATCGAGGTCCGCACCACGCCCAACTGGCCGGGGCCGGCACGCCTGGCGCCGGGGCGCTGAGCGGGCGGTGACGGATCAGGCCTGGCCGGGCACGGGCACCTTGGATGCCACGCCCGGGCCGGGCTTCAGGTCGTGCGGGACCAGGTCCATCGGGTCCTTGATCGCCACGTCCCACTCCAGGTCCTTGCCGGTGTACGCCGCCATGCGGCCCATGATCGCCGACATGGTGCTCTCGGCGATCCGCTTGCCCTCGTTCAGGTAGGCCGCGTTGCCGCGCACCGCGTCCTGCAGGTCGACGTGCTCGACCACGTACGGGTTGGGGTTCGCGCCGCTGAACTTCCAGGGGTTCCTGCCGCGGATCTCGGCGTAGCCGGAGCGCAGGAACATGGTGCCGTCGGTGCCGTAGACGATCTCGTCCACGCGACCGTCGGTTCCGTCCTCCTGGCGGCACATCGACGCCGCGAAGCGGTCCTCGGGGTACTCGAAATCCACCGCGAAGTGGTCGAAGATCGTGCCGTACTGCGGCTGCGTGCGCGCCTGGCGCCCGCCCACCGCGACGCAGCGCAGCGGGTGCGCGTCCATCGCCCAGTTGACGACGTCGATGTTGTGGACGTGCTGCTCGACGATGTGGTCGCCCGAGAGCCACGTGTGGTAGAGCCAGTTGCGGACCTGGTTCTCGATCTCGCTGAGCTTCGGGTCGGGCTCCTTGTTCCACAGGCCGCCCTGGTTCCAGTAGCAGCGCGCGGCCACGGGGCGGCCGATCGCGCCCTCGCGGATCTTCGCGATCGCCTCGAGGTAGCTGCGCTCATGGCGCCGCTGCGTGCCGGTGACGACGCACTGCTTGCCCTTCGCGGCGCGCTCGGCGGCCTCGAGGACGGTGCGGACGCCCGATGGGTCGACCGCGACGGGCTTCTCGAAGAAGACGTGCTTGCCGGCATCGACCGCGGCCGCGAACTGCTGCGGGCGGAAGCCCGGGGGTGTCGCCAGGATCACCAGGTCGCAGTCGGTGGCCAGCACGCCCTTCTCGCAGCCGAAGCCCGTGAAGCGCGCCTTCTCGGGCACGTTGCCGCGGCCCCTGCCGTTCTTGGCCAGCGCGTCCGCCGCCGCGGCGACCCTCTCCGGGAAGACGTCGCCGAGCGCCACCACCGTGCAGTCGGGGCTCGCCTCCAGCGCATTGAGCGCCGCACCCGTGCCGCGGCCACCGCAGCCGATGACGCCGACCCGGAGCGCCTTGCCACGGCTCACGCCCTTCCTGTCCTTGGCGGCATCCTGCGCCAGCGCGCGGGACGGGGTCAGGACCGTGGGCGCCAGGACCGTCGCCGCGGCGACGGCACCCGAAGTGCCCAGGAAGGTGCGGCGCGAGGCGGTCGGCTGGGTGCGGGTGCGCTGTTCCATGGTTCGGCTCCTTGGGGCGTGGTCAGCTGATCTTGTACTGGCCGGGCTTGCGCTCGGTGGGCATCGGCAGGTCCCCCAGCCTGAGGTCGGCCGGGAACAGGCTCTCCTTGCTGTTGATCGCCTGTTCCCACGTGACCTGCTGCCCGCTCCACGCGGCCATGCGGCCCAGCACGCCCAGCATGCAGCTGTTCACCATCCAGTCGCCGTCGTTGACGACGCCGCCCGAGCGGATCGACTTGAACAGCTCGTTGTGCTCCTGCTGGTACATGTCGACGGGCTTCGGACCCTTGGCGCCGGTCTGGGCCCAGCTCCACACGACCTTGCCCTCGGGATCCTTGATCCACTGCGTCGGGCCCCATCCGTTGATGAACGCCTGGCCCTTGGTGCCGGCGATCCAGTCGGTGTTCTCGAAGTAGCAGTCGGCCTGCTGGCGGCAGTTCACGAACGCACGGCGGCCGTCGGCCCACTCGTAGACGATCGAGAACTGGTCGTAGACGTCGCCGCGCTCGGGGACGTTCTCGCGCGTCTGGCGGCCGCCCATGCCGACCGCGCTCTTCGGCGGCTCGTTGCGGAAGCACCAGTTGACCTTGTCGATCGAGTGCACGGCCTGCTCGACGATCTGGTCGCCGGAAAGCCAGGTGAAGTGCTGCCAGTTGCGGATCTGGAACTCGGCGTCGCTCCAGCCCGGCTGGCGCGGCTTGGTGCCGAGCGGGCCGGTGTAGTAGCAGCTGTACATGGCCTCAGGGACGCCCAGCGTGCCCCTGTCCAGGATCTGCTCGAAGATCGCGCGCTCGGGACCGCTGCGGCGCCAGCAGAAGCCGGACATCAGGTTGAGCTTCTTCTCCTTCGCGATCCTCACGCTCTCGACCACGCTGCGGTAGCCGGGCGCGTCGACGAACATCGGCTTCTCGCAGAAGATCTGCTTGCCGGCCTTCACGGCGGCGGCCAGGTGCGCCGGGCGGAAGCCGGGCGCGCTGCACAGAAGCACGACGTCCACGCCGCAGTCGATCGCCTGCTGGTAGCTGTCGAGGCCGACGAACTGGCGCTCCTTGGGGACATCGACGCGGTCCTTCGCCTTGTGGCCCTTGAGGGCGCCCAGCGCGGCGTCGATGCGGTCCTGGAAGACGTCGGCACAGGCCCACAGGACGACGCCGGGGTCGGCGTTCAGCGCCTGCGACGCGGCGCCGGTGCCGCGGCCGCCGCAGCCGATCAGGGCGACCTTCAGCCTATCGGAGCCGCCCTCGGCGCCCCACACGCGGGGCGCGA
>CANHFL010000101.1 GCA_947459855.1 Planctomycetaceae bacterium
GGACGAGAACTTGCATGTCTCGGAACTGGACGCCCTGCCACCGGGGTCCGCCAGGACGACAATCAATCAGTGGATACACGCGTAGAGGCGTCATGCGGACTGTTTCGGCACAGGGGTTCGACTCCCCTCGGCTCCATTGATCGTGACGCGCAGCCCCCGCCCCCCGGCCACCATGGCCCGGGGATCCGCGGGGGCTGTCTGCTTATCCGGACCGCGCGGCGCCCCGAATCGCGTAAACCGCGCCTTCCGGGCCCCCGCCCCCACAGGCTGACGCATGGATTCCGTATAGCCCGACGGAGCCCCATGCAGCGCTTCCCCGCCACCATGGCCGACCCGCCGCCCACGCCCGACGACCACGCGCCGCTGACGCGCGACAACGTCGCCGAGCGGTGCTACGGCGCCATCTACGCCTACATCCGGCAGAGCGGCCGTCGTGACCAGGAGGCCCGCGACCTGACGCAGGGCTTCATCGCGGACGTGCTGCTGGGCCGCGACCTGCTCTCCAAGCTGGACGAGCGCCGGGGGCAGTTCCGTTCGCTACTGATGAGCGCGGTCCGCAACTACCTGGCCGACGTCTACCGCTTCGACCACGCCGCTCGGCGCCACCCGGGGCGCGACCGCATGGTGCGCGGCGACGACGCGGCGGCCGATTCCATGGCCGCCCCCGACCCGCAGCCCGAGGCGGCGTTCCACCGCGCGTGGATCTCCATGCTGGTGCAGGAGTCCGCCGAGGCACTCCGGACCGAATCGCTGGCCGCCGGCCGCGAATGGGCGTGGGACATCTTCGAGAGCCGCATCGTGCGCCCCATGCTGCACGGCGCGAAGGCCCCCACCTACGAGGAACTCATGGCGCGCTGGTCGTTCGACGACCCGTCGCGCATCTCGAACACCGTGGTGCAGATGCGCAAGGCGTTCGCCGCGCAACTGGTGCGGCGCATCGGCGCCACGGTCGACCGCTCGCCCGCCGGCGCGCAGCACGAGCTGCGCGAACTGCTCCGGCTGATGGAAGGACGTACCCCATGACCGAACCGAACGGAACCCCCGACGCACACCGCCCCTACGGCGCGGAGAGCCTCCGCGACACCTTGGCGTGGGTGCTGCGTTCCCTGGATGACCCTGCCACCGCCGCGGGCGACTGGATCGCCTACGAGGTTGACGACAACCGCGGCACCGCGGTGACCCTGCTGACCGACCCCACCACGCCGCTCTCGCGCATCCGCCGCGCGCGCGTCCTGTGGTCCGCGCTGCGGGCCGAGGGCGAGACCGCCGAGGAGCGCACGATGGGCAGCCGTCTGGCGATCGCCGCCGCGGCGGCCGCGCTCCTCTTCCACGGGGAACGGATCACGCCGCACGACGACGCCGCGCTGGACGCCGCCATGCGCAGCGTGGTGGCCGACGAGGCGGTGGCGGCCGAGATCCGCACGATGGTGCGGATGGCGCAGAAGAAGATCGGCGGCTGAACGAACGCGCGACCGGGGCAGCACGGCAGCGGCGCAGCAAGGCTGCGGCGCAACGAAAAGCAAGACGGGCCCGGCGCGATGCCGGGCCCGTCGCTGTTTCAGGGATGACCGAGCGCCCCTTACGGGCAGGCGCCCCATGCGCCGAGCAGCGTGCCGAGGTCGGCGCCGTCGGTGGTGCCGTCGCCGGTCAGGTCGGTGGCGCCGGACTGGCCCCACGAACCCAGCAGCTGGCCCAGGTCGCTGCCGTCCACCAGGCGGTTGCCGTCGATGTCGCCGACGCAGTTGTTGGTCGCCGTGCCGACCGTGAAGAACTGGTCGCCGGCCAGCAGCGCGAAGTTGACCAGGCGCGGCTCGGCCAGGTTGCCGGTGTCCGGGGCGCAGCCGCCCATCACCTGGTTCGACAGGTAGTCGTGGCCGCCGCCGTTCACGAAGGCGCAGATCTTGATCTGGCCGGTCGTGTAGCCGATGAGCGAGAGCGGGATCTTGAACTCGACGCCCGTCGTGACGCCCTCGCCGCTGCCGGCTTGGGTGCCGCCGGCGACGCCTGCAGCGTTGATGTTGTTGATCGCGGCCATGACGCCGTTGGCGGCATTCACCGCAGCGCCGCTGCCCGCCGTGCCCAGGTAGCCGCCGATGCCGGCGCCCGCCGTCGGGAGCTCGGCCCAGTTCAGGTACATCGCCCACGGCGACCCGCCGCAGGTGGCACCGAACCAGAAGTCGGCCTCGAAGCCGGTGTCGAAGGTCAGACCGTTGCCGGCGCCCTCAGGGCTCTCGCCCATGCGGTTCAGGCCGTTGAAGTCGACATCGATGTTGTTGCCCAGCAGGCGGTTCTGGCCACCCGACTTGCAGTCGATGAACAGCTCGAGCTTGTTGAAGTTGCTCTCGAGGTTGCCGGCGATCACGACGTGCAGGAAGCCGTCCTGGATGACGGCGAAGCCGGCGTCGCACTCGCTGCCGTTGGCGTAGTCGATGACGCCCAGGTTCGAGTCACCGAACTGGGTCTGGACGGTCTGCACCGCCTTCGCGGCGCCATAGGCGGCCTCGGCGGTGCCGTCGACCACGATCTGGGCCGAGGCGAGCGAGCAGAGCGACAGCGTCGCGGCGGTGATGATCATCGTCTTCATGAGGTGTGACTCCTGGTGGGATCTACCCGTGTGCGGGATGAGTCCGGCGGAAACCGCCGGCCGAGGTCCGGAGCAATCCTAAACCGCTCCTGCCTGAAGTCCACTAAACGGACTGGGGAATGCCCGCGTTTGGTGGTGCGGCGACATTTCTCGCACAAAGCTGGCGCGGTTCCTGTAACCATGCCGGCGGCGGGCCACCGCCTATCCTCCACGCAATGCCACGGGTCAAACTGCTGGTGGCCTACGACGGCACCGACTTCCACGGCTGGCAGCGGCAGGAGCCGCCCGGCGCCGCCCCCCTGCGCACCGTGCAGGGGGTGCTGGAGGACGCGGTGGCCGAGGTCCTGCAGGCACGGGTGCCCGTGGTCGGCGCAAGCAGGACCGATTCCGGCGTCCACGCGTTCGGGCAGGTGGCCAGCTTCGCCGCCGAGCACCGGGTGCCGATCGACCGCCTGGCACTGGCGATCAACGCGCGGCTCCCGCAGGACGTCTGCGTGCGGCGTGCGGAGGCAGTCCACGACGGCTTCGACCCGATCTCGGACTGCACCAGCAAGTGCTACCGGTACACGATCGAGCACGGCTCGACCGAGCCGGACGGCGCGCTGGTCTTCGAACGCCGCACCGTCTGGCGCACGTGGCACCGCCTGGACCTGGAGCGCATGCGGGCAGCGGCGGCGCTGGTGGCCGGCACGCACGACTTCGCGGCCTTCGCGCACGTCGACCACGGACGCGAGACCACCGTGCGCACCGTGCACGGCTGCAGCGTGATCGAGATGCGGCCCGGGCGCGCGGTGATCGAGGTCGCCGGCAGCGGGTTCCTCTACAACATGGTCCGCATCATCGCGGGCACGCTGGTCGAGGTGGGGCGCGGCCGCAACGAGCCGGCATCGGTGCGCCGGGCGCTGGCGATGCGCGACCGCACGCTGGCGGGGCCGACGCTCCCGGCGCACGGGCTGCGGCTCGAGTGGATCACCTATGCCGGACGCGATGCGGGCGCGAAGGCCCAGGCAGGTCCGGCGTGAGAGCGGTGCGCGGGCGACGGCGCGGGCACGCGGCGGCGGCAACGACGCTGGCCGCGAAGGCCGCGTTGGCCGCATTCATCGGAGCACCATCCGCGGCCGCCCCGCCCGCGACGCACGCCGCGGGGGCGCCGACGCAAGCCCCGGCCGCCGCACCGGGCATGGAATGGCCTTCGCCCGGCGCGGCGGCCGATCTCACCGCCCTGCTTGCACAGGAGCTCGAGTCGATCGGCCGCGAGCCGGAGACGATCCAGCGCGATGCGCGGGCCGCATTCCGGCGCGTGGCGTACGACCTGCTGTTCCGCGGGGCGTCGGCGCCGTCCGGGGCACAGGCCATGGCCGTCGCAGGGTTCCGTCTGGCCGACCTGCGCATGGCGGTCGACGCGATCGTCGACGCGTGCCCGGCCGACGGCCCCGCTGCCGACGCGCTGCGACGCTTCAACGCCTCCGCCGCGCACGGCGTCGGGACGGATCCCGCGGCGGGCGCGGTCGCGCCCGAGGCGCCGGAGCGCGCGCTCGTGCCGATGATGGCGCCGCTGCGGCAGGCGCTCGGTGCCGCTTTGCCGCTGCGCGCCCCGCGCAGGGAAGACGCGTGGCCGCTGCCGGGAGAGCTCGCGCGCGCGGCGCGCACGGCCCCGGACCCAGCCGCCGCGACCGACTTCCCGGTCGAGCGCATCGCCGCCGCGTGCAACTGGATCCCGCGCGAGCTCGCCGCGCGGCTTGCGTCGCTCGACGCCGCCTCCGGCGCCGCGCCCACGCCCCTTGCGCGTGAGATCGCCGCTGCCCTGCCGCCGGCCGATGCGCTGGCCGCCACCGGAAAGGGTTGGTCCACCGACGACCTGCGGGCCGCCTTCGCCGCGGCGGCTGACGCGCGCGACCCGGCCGCGGCACGCGCGCTGCGCCAGGCGGTCGAGGCCGCGCACGCGATCGCGGGCTTCAACCCCGCGGAACTGCCGCCGGAACTCCGGCGCGCCGGAGCCGAGGCCTGCCGACCGGCGCTTGCGCAGGCGGCCGCCGCCGGCCAGGCGCTGGCGGCGGTGGCTGCCGGGCGCGAACCGACCGCCGCGCAGGCCGCCGCACTCCGCGCCGTGCGCGAGTCGCACGCGGACCTCGTACGCATCCAGGCCGCACGCACGTGGCCGGACGCGATCGGCGCGATGCACGCACCCTCGCGCCGCATGATGGAGTCGACCGTCCGCGGATGGTGCCAGGCGCTGCCCGCGCCGCGCGGCGCGCAGGCCGTGCGCGCCGCGATGGACGCGTTCGCGGGCGAGCTGGCCGCCTTCCGCGAGCTGCGCCTGGAAGCGGCGATGCGCCGCGGTGACGCCGCCGCACGCGCGGCCGCCGGCGGCAGCGCCGAGCCGCTGCTGGCCGAGATCGACCGCCGCCGCGCCGCGTGGGCAGCCGGCTGGGTCACCGGCAAGGGCAACGCGGATGCCGCGGCGGCCATGCGCCGCGCCGCGCACGCGATGGAGTCGCTGGCGGCGGCCGCGTCGCTCGCAGGCGGCGCCGAGGCGGAACGGCGCCTGGCGCGATGGGGCGGGTTCGGCGCGCCCGAGGAGGGACTGGGCATCAGCCCCGCCGCGCTCTCGGGCCGGGCACGCCTGGCAGCCGAAGCGCTCATCGACCGCCGCGACGCCGAGGTGGATGCCCAGCTGGACAGCCTGGCCGAGGCGCTGCCCGCGGCGTGGCTGGTCGCGCGGCTCGCCGACCGCCTGGATCCGTGGCTTGCGGGCCGGGACGACACGGTCGCCGCGCTGGACGCGGCGATCCAGGGTCCCGCCGCCGGCGCGTGGCTCGCGGGGTCGCGCGCCGTGCTCATGGACTTCGCCCGGCTGGCACGCGAGGAGTCGTTCGCACGGCGCGCACACCGCGGCGATACGGCC
>CANHFL010000102.1 GCA_947459855.1 Planctomycetaceae bacterium
AGCTCCACCGCGAGATGGAGTCGCTCTACGAGGAGATGGCGAAGCCCGACGCCGACGTCGATGCGCTCCTGAAGCGCCAGGCGAAGGTCGAGGAGGAGATGGAGCGCGCGGGCGGCTACGCGATCGACCACCGGATCGACGAGACGCTGCACGGCCTCGGCTTCACCGACGACCAGTTCGGCATCCTCGTCAGCAAGATGTCCGGCGGGCAGCGCGCGCGCGTGGGGCTCGCGCGGCTCCTCCTCGAGCAGCCCGACCTCCTGCTCCTCGACGAGCCCACGAACCACCTCGACATCGAGGGCCGGCGCTGGCTCGAGCGGTTCCTCGGCGAGGAGTACCCGGGCGCCGTGGTCCTCGTGAGCCACGACCGCCGCCTGCTCGACCGCGTGGTGCACCGCATCATCGAGGTCGACCAGGGCCGCATCCGCGAGTACCCGGGGAACTACGCCGACTTCATCGAGCTGCGCCGCGAGCGAATGCTCACCAGCCAGCGCAACCACGAGAAGCAGCTCGACAAGATCCGCGCGGAAGAGCAGTACATCATGCGCTACAAGGCCGGCCAGCGCGCCAAGCAGGCGCGCGGCCGGGCCACGCGGCTGGAGCGCTATAAGCGCGACGAACTGGTCGACCGTCCCGCCGAGCTGGAGGTGATGAACCTGGAGCTGCCGAAGGCGCCGCGCGTGGGCGACCACGTGACGCGCGCCGAGGGCCTCTCGAAGCGCTACGGCGAGAAGGTGCTCTTCGACGGCCTGGACCTGACGATCGTGCCGGGCGACCGTATCGGCATCGTCGGCCCCAACGGCGCGGGCAAGACCACGCTGGTGCGCTGCCTGCTGGGCGACCTGGAACAGGACGCCGGCACGATCAAGGTGAGCCCGCAGCTGAAGGTCGGGTACTTCCGCCAGACGCAGGAGCACATCGACCCGATGCTCACGGTCTGGCAGTACCTGCAGCGCGTGATCGCCAGCAACGAGGGCGGCCTGCGCGCCAGCGAGCAGCAGGCGCGCAACCTGGCGGGCGCGTTCCTCTTCAGCGGCAACGAGCAGGAGAAGTGCGTCGGCAACCTCTCCGGCGGCGAGCGCGGCCGCATGGTGATCGCGGGCCTGGTGAGCGCGGCGAACAACCTGATCGTGCTGGACGAGCCGACGAACCACCTGGACATCCCCAGCGCCGAGCGCCTGGAGGCCGCGCTGTCGACGCCGCCCGAGGACGGCGGCTACGACGGCGCGCTGATCCTGATCAGCCACGACCGTGCGCTGCTGGACGCGTGCTGCGACCGCCTGGTGATCCTGGACGGCAACGGCGGCGCGCGGCTCTTCGACGGCGGCTGGAGCGAGTGGGAAGAGAAGGAAGCAGAGGAGAAGTCGCGCAAGGACGCGGATGCGCGCGCGGCGGCCGAGCGCGAGCGCGATCGCGCCGCGCGTGCGGCGGAGTCGGCGAGGAAGCCGGCGGCGCCGAAGCCCGCGAAGGGCGGCGGCGGCGGGAACTCCAAGGTCGAGCGCATGGGCACCGACGAGATCGAGAAGCGCATCGAGCAGATCGAAACGCGCACGCGCGCGATCGACGCGCAGCTGATGGATCCCAAGGTCTGCGCCGACGCCGCAAAGGCGAAGCAGCTCACCCTGGAACGAGAGCGCCTGCAGGCCGAGCTCGAGCCCCTCGAGTTCGAGTGGAGCCGCCGGTAGGACGCAACCCGGTTGACCGGGTTCACCTGCCCAAGGCACGCGACAACGCGGGAATCGGGCGGGTGAACCCGGTCAACCGGGTTGGTGTTACGTCCCCAGCACGACGACGCCGCGGGAGTCGACGATCTCCAGCGCGCCGGCGCCCAGGGCGGCCAGGTCCGGCGAGCGGATCTCGGCATACGCCACGCGCTGCTCCGGCGTGAACGTGCCGATCGTCTCCTTGCGGCCGTCCTCGCGGGTCACGCGCAGCTGGTAGGTCTCGCCCACCTTCAGGCCCACGGCCAGCAGCATCGCGGTGCCGGCCTTGGTGTCGCCCAGCAGCGTGGCCGAGCCCGTGCCGTCCGACGCCACCGCGCGCAGGCCGCGCACGATGTCCGACTGCTCGATCTGGACCGCCAGGCCGGGAACCTGCAGCTCGTTGGTCAGCTCGTCGGCGGCGCTCTTCGACAGCGCGATCTCGCTGACGCGGATCGCGCTCTTGGCCGTCTGCCGCTCGAACCACAGCACCACCACCAGCGCCGCGATCACGGCGATCGCCGCCGCGCGCCAGTAGTACGACGCACGCGCGAAGCGGTCGCGGTCGGCGTTGGCGGTGGCCAGCGCCATCGCCTGCTCGACCAGGTCGCTCGCATCGATCGAGCGCACCGGCGTGCGGCCGCCGCGCGCGGCCGTGCGGCCGATGTGCGCGATGGGCGCGAACGCCGTCTCCTGCATGTCGACCGCGGTCATCACCGCGGCGAGCGTGCGCACCTTGAGGTCCGCCGCCGGCTCCTCGCCGGACAGGAACGCGGGGTCCGCCACGGCCGCGGACTGGATCTCGCGCAGCTCGGCCTGCAGCGCAGGCGAGGCGGCGCGGAACGCGCGCTCGAACTGGGCAGTCTCGAACTCGTCGAGAAGCCCGAGCGCGTCCAGGACGGCCGTGTGTCGGAGGTCGGCGCCGGCCCGCGTGGGGTCGACGGGGCGGTCGCCGGTGTTGTTCGAATCGTTGAACTGCATCGTGTCCTTCACTCCATCGCCCTATTCGCGGCGACCTGCCGCAGGGCTGCGACAAAGGGTCGAATTCATCCGCCCTCGCGCAAGTTCTCGGCCCCCAATCGGTCGCGCAGGCGCGCGAGCCCGCGGCTGAGGGCACTCTTGACCGTTCCGAGCGGCGCGCCCAGCTGTTCGCTGACCTCGCGCAGCGTAAACCCCTGCAGATACGTGCGTTCGATCACCACGCGCTGCAGCTCGGGCAGCTCTGCCACCCGCCGCCGCAGGATCTCCAGGTCGGCGTGGGCGGCCGGTTCCCGGGGGTCCGTGACCGGGCCCAGCATGTCGATCGCCGGGTCCAGGCCCAGCTGCTCGGGCCGGGCCCCCTTGCGCCGCAGGCGGTCGATCAGGTGCCGCCGAGCGATCAGCATCACCCACGTCACCAACTTGGCGCGCGCGGGATCGAACCGATCCGCCGTCTGCCAGAGCCGGATGAAGGTCTCCTGGACGGCATCCTCGGCCTCGGCCCGGGACGGCATCGTCTGCCGGGCTGTCTTGTAGACCAGCCCGCCGAAACGGTCGTACAGCTCGGCCATTGCGGCTTCCTCGCCGTGGCCGACCCGCTGCATGAGCATCCAATCCTGCTGTTCCTGGGTGTCCATATTGGGACCCTCACACCCGTTCCTTCGGCGCAAACCGGGTCCCAGGATCGCCCAACCATTCAGATTCGCCCAAAAAACCCTTGAGGTTCCCAAGGACCGTGACAAACTGAACCCCGTCCCGGGATTTCCTCCCGAGACGCGCCATGCGGAACCAGAGCCGCCCAACCCCAGGCCCCGCCGCCGAGCGCCGGCCGCGCAACCGCTGGATGGCCGCCGCCCGCGGATTCACCGTGGTCGAGCTCCTGGTGTGCATCGGGGTGGTCGCCATCCTGTGCAGCATCCTGCTTCCGGCCCTGCGCACGACCCGCGAGACGTCCATGCGCCTGAAGTGCCAGGCGAACCTGCACACGATCGGCTGTGCGCTGGCCGCCTACGCCAACGTCAACGACGAACGCCTGCCCCCCAGCGTGTTCGCCATGCCCGGGCAGCGCGATCCCGCGTCCATGAACACCGCGTGGCTCGGTTCGGCGCCGACCGCCGCCGTCGCCAGGCGCTGGGACGGCATCGGCATCCTGGTCAAGAACGGCTACCTGCACGACGCGTGCGAGTGCCTGTACTGCCCCAGCCATCACGGCGAGCACCCGATCGAGCGCTACCGCGACGCGTTCAAGCAGCCCGGCGATGAGCCGATCCTGGCGAACTACCAGTACTCCGGCCACATCGATCGCGCGGGCACGCGCATCTCGATGAACGACGGCTCGGATCGGATGCTGATGGTCGATGCCCTGCGCAGCCGCGCCGACTTCAACCACCGCTGCGGCGCCAACCGGCTCTTCGCCGACCTGCACACCGACTGGTGGTACGACTACATGGATTCGCTCGCGAAGCAGCTGCCGGGCACGACCTCCGACGGCACGCTCCCCTCCGCCGCGCTGTACGAGGACTTCTGGGCGACCGTCGAGCAGACCGGCGAGCAGTGACGCGCACGGCGCGCGCACCGCGCACCCCGCGCCCGCCTCACGGCCGCGTCCGCTCGAACGCCCCCTGCTGCGCCTTGTGCGCACCCACGCCAAGATCGATCGTCCGGTACCGCGCCCAGTGCAGGCGCGCGTGGTTCGCCAGCATCGCGTCGATGCGCCAGAACGGCCGCTCGCGCGGGTAGGTCGGCAGCCAGCCGGACGCGCGCCACGGCTCGCAGCGCCCGAGCCGCGCGAAGCACCGCTCGAACACCACGCTCCCGGGCGTGCAGTTGGTGTCGCCCACCACCAGGTCGGGGTCCGCGGCCTCGGGGTGGCGCGCGAGCATCGCCTCCAGCGCGTCGGCCACGCGCCCGCGCGGCTCCTTCGGGTCGGACGGCAAGTCGATCACCAGGATGCGCACGTCGTCGCTGCCCGCGCCCGGCGCGACGACCAGCAGCGCCGCCCACACGATGCCCACGTCGGGCACGTCCAGGTACTCAAGCAGCCGGAACTCCAGCACCGTGATGCGCGCGACGACCGCCACCGGGCCAAGGTCACGCACGACCACATCGCCGCCGCGCACGTCCGCCGGCAGCCACTCGTCCGACACCACGCGGTTCACGATCGCGCCGGGGTTCGAGATCACCGTCACGTCGCCCAGCGCCGGCGCAAGCGCGCGGCCGCACTCGAGCGCCTGCCGCCCGGGCCAGCGCGCGTTCCAATGCGTGAGCGTCAGCTCCGCGCGCCGCGCCGCACCCCATCCGCCCCAACCGACGTCCTGCAGCGCGACCACCACTGCGGCCCACGTGCCCAGCACCACGGCCGCCACGCGCCCCGCGCGCGCGCCGCGCGCCCCACGCCCGGTCAGCCGCAGCACCGTCCACGCCGTGGCGCATGCGATGACCGCCGCCAGCGCGGGGATCCAGTAGAGCGCCTGCCACGGCCACGTGCGGTCGCCCGCCATGCGCCCCAGCGCCCATGCGCACGCCAGCGCCAGGAACGGCGCCGCCGCCACCCAGCCCGCGGCCGCAAGCCCCATGCCGCGCCGGCGCGCCTTCGTCGCCAGCGGCGCGCGAACGCCGCGCGCATCGCCTGCGCCGGGCGTACCGCCGCCGCGCGCCGCGCCCGGTTCGCCGCCCCCGCCTGCCATCACGCTCCCGCCTGCGCCGACGTGCCGCGCGCGATCGGCGCCAGCGCCTCCACCGCGCGCGCGTGCAGCCCG
>CANHFL010000103.1 GCA_947459855.1 Planctomycetaceae bacterium
GGTGCCGCGCAAGCCGCCGATCCCGGTGGCGATGGCGCTGGGTGTGCGCGGGCGGCTTGCGCCCGACGGCACGGAGACCGAGGCGCTTGACGAGCGATCCGTGCGTGCCGCGGCCCGACGACTGCACGAGGCGGGAATCCGGCACGTCGCGGTCGGGCTGATGCACGCCTGGCGGAACCCTTCGCACGAGGACCGCGTGGCGGCGATCCTGCGTGGCGCGGGCTTCCTGCGCGTGGTCACGAGCACCGGCATGGCGCCGACGCCGCGCATCGTGCCGCGCGCGCAGACGGCGGTGGTCGATGCGGCACTCAGCACGGCCGTGCGCGGGCTGCTGGAGCGGATCGGCGAACAGGCCTCGCCCGGCCGGGTGCTGGCGGGCACGAGCGCCGGCGGCATCGTCGACGCACGCGAGTACCTGCCGAAGGACAGCCTGCTGAGCGGGCCCGCGCTGGGCGCCCAGCACGCGCTGGCGGGGATGCGGCGCGCCGGCCACTCCGAGGGCATCGGCTTCGACATGGGCGGCACCAGCACGGACGTCGCGCTGCTGGGTGCGCGCGGGGTCGCCATGCGCTCCGCCAGCGACGTGGCGGGAATTGCCGTCGCCAGCCCGTGCGTCGACGTCCTGAGCGTGGCGGCCGGCGGCGGGTCCATCTGCCGCGCGACGCGCGAGGGCCTCTTCGTCGGCCCGCGCAGCGCCGGCGCGGAACCGGGGCCCGCCTGCTACGGGCGCGGTGGGCCGCTGACCGTGACCGACGTGAACCTCCTGCTCGGGCGACTGGTGCCCGGCGGATCGCTGCCGCTCGACCGCGGTGCGGCGGAGCGCGCAGCCGAGCGCGAGGCCGCGCAGGCAGGGCTTGAGGTGGACACGATGCTCCACCGCTTCCTGGCGCTTGCGAACGAGCACATGGCGGGCGCCGTCCGCGCGGCCTGTGCCGCGCGCGGCGCCGACCCGCAAGACCGCGTGCTGGTGGCGTTCGGCGGCGCAGGCGGCCAGCACGCGTGCGGCGTGGCGGCAGCGCTGGGCATGCGCCGCGTGCTGGTGCTGCCGAACGCGGGGTTCGTGAGCGGCGCGGGCGCGCACGGCACCACCCGCGGGCGCGTGGGGGTCGCGGCCTGCGAATCGCCCGCATCCGATCGCGATGCGGTGCGCGCCGCGGTCGGATTGGCCGCGGCGCGTGCGTGCGACGCGCTGCGCGCGGACGGCGCACGCCGCCCCGAAGCGCGCGGGACCGAGCTCACGATGCGCGTGGCCGGCCAGGCAGGGACGCTGCCGGTGCATCTCGCGCCCGACGCCGCCTACGAGCCTGCGGACGCGGCACGTGCGTTCGCCAGCGAGTTCGTCCGCATCTTCGCCCGACCTGCGCCGACGGCGGTCCCGGTGGTCGAATCGGTGCTGGTGCACGCCGGCGATGCCGACGATTCGACCGGCGAGCTGCCCGACGGTGCGCCGGTTCGGCGCGCGTGGATCCAGGGCATCGAGCGCGGAGCCTGGGCCGGCGATCGCGCCCTGCATGGGCCCGCCTTGCTGACCGAACCCGGGGCGACCATCGTCGTCGACGCCGGCTGGAGCGCGCACGTGGCACCCGGCGGTGCGGTCGAGCTCTCCGCTGCCGATGCCACGGCGCCCGAGCCCCTCTCCCCCGAGGTCGCTGCGGCGCGCTTCACCGCGATAGCCGCGTGGATGGGCGCGTTGCTCGAGCGCTCGGCCCGCAGCGTCAACGTCAAGGACCGCCTGGACTTCTCGTGCGGCGTGATGGATGCCGGGGGCCGGCTGTGTGCCAACGCGCCGCACGTGCCGGTGCACCTTGGCGCGCTCGGCGCCTGCGTGCGCGCGGTGACGGCTGCGCTGCCCGATGCCGGTACCGAGACGGTCCTGGTGAACCACCCCGCGTTCGGCGGGTCCCACCTTCCGGACATCACGGTGGTCCGGGCGGTCCATGACGACGCAGGGCACCGCATCGGCTTCGTCGCGGCGCGCGCCCATCATGCCGAGGTCGGCGGCATCCGCCCCGGATCCATGCCGCCCGACGCACGCACGCTGGCCGAGGAAGGCGTGGCCATCGCGCCCACCGTCATCACGCGCGCCGGCGCGATGGATGCCGCGCGCGTGCGCGCGATCTTCGCGGGCGGCGCGCACCCGAGCCGCGACCCCGGCGCGAACGTGGACGACGTGCTGGCGGCATGCGCATCGCTTGATGCCGGGGCGGCCGCACTGCGCGACCTCGCGCGCGCCGCGGGCACGCCCACCCTTCGCGAAGCGATGCGCCAGCTGCTCGCGCGCAGCGCCGCCCGTACGCGCGGCCTGCTGGGACTGGTGCCGGGCGCCGGACTGCACGCCGTGGACACGATGGACGACGGCACGCCGCTCCGCGTCGCGGTCACACGTGACGGCGATCGCCTGCGCATCGACTTCACCGGATCGGGCGGCGTCCACCCCGGCGCGCTGAACGCGCCCGCCGCGGTGGTGCGGAGCGCGGTCCTCTACGTGCTCAGGCTCCTGGCCGGGCGCACCGAACCGCTCGACGAGCACACGGCCCCGCTCAACGAGGGATTCCTGGACGACGTCGACCTGGTGCTCCCGCCCGGGCTCCTGAACCCGCCGTTCGCCGCGGATCCGGCCGCCTGCCCGCCGGTGTCGTGCGGCAACACCGAGACGAGCCAGCGCGTGGTCGAACTGCTGCTGCGCGCCTTCCACGCCGCGGCCGGGAGCCAGGGCACCATGAACAACCTGGTGCTCGGGAACGCCGCGTTCAGCCTCTACGAGACGATCGGCGGCGGCGCGGGCGCGGCCCCCGGCGTTCCAGGCACGTCCGCCGTTCACGTCCACATGACGAACACGCGCATCACGGACCCCGAGACGCTCGAGATGCGGATGCCCGTGCGCCTCGAGCGCCTGCGGGTGCGGGCCGGCTCCGGCGGCTCCGGCGCCGCTCGCGGCGGCGACGGGATCGAGCGGCGGCTGCGGCTGCTGGCCGCCGCGGAACTCTGCTTCACGGGACAGCAGCGCCGCACCGGCGCACCCGGCGTGGACGGAGGGCTCGCGGGCGCACCGGGCGAGCAGGCGATCCTGCGCGCCGATGGCCGCACCGAGCCGCTTCCCGGCATCGTGCATGCGTGGCTTGAGGCCGGGGATTCGGTCGAGATCCGGACCCCGGGTGGCGGCGGCGCCGGCACGCCCAACGCCTGAGCGCGGTCACTGCAGCTCGATGCGCTCGACGCGGTTCGCGAGGCCGGTGTCCTCGCTGATCTCGACGAAGACGCCGCAGATGCGCGCGTCGTCCTGGCCCATCTCGTAGTGGACGGGCAGCGCGGTGGTCATGTGGCGCACCACGGCCTCGGTCTGGCGGCCGATGACGGAGTCGTACGGCCCGCACATGCCCATGTCGGTGATGAACGCGGTGCCCTTGCGCAGGATGCGCGCGTCCGCCGTGGGCACGTGCGTATGGGACCCGGCGACGAGCGCCGCGCGGCCATCGCACCAGGCGGCCAGCGCGGCCTTCTCGCTGGTGGCTTCCATGTGCGCCTCGACGACCACGATCGGGCGTCGCTCGGGAATGGCCGCGATCACCTCGTCGACCGCGGTGAAGGGGTCGTTCGCCGGCAGCGGGAAGAAGACGCGCCCGAGGACGGTCACCACGTAGATGTCGCGCGCACGGCCATTGGCCGCAGGGATCCGGGAGAACCGCTTGCCCGGCGAGCGCGCCGAGAGGTTCGCGGGGCGCGCCACGGGCTCTTCGGGACGCTCCAGGTACGGCACGATCTTGGGGTCGCGGTACACGTGGTCCCCAAGGGTCAGCGCGTCGATGCCCATGGCCCGGAAGGCCTTGTAGAGCTCTGGCGTGAGGCCGGACCCGTTGCGGGCGTTCTCGCCGTTGGCGACGACCACGTCCGGCGCCCAGCGTTCCCGCAGGGCCGGCAGGCACTTCTCCAGCACGGCGCGGCCCGGAGCCCCGTTGATATCGCCGAGGAATGCGAGCTTGACGGTGCGACCCATGCGCTACACTCTACGCGTTCCTGCCTTCTGGCACGGTGCATGCAACCTGGGGCCTCGACGACCCGGCGATCGGTCTTGGCCGACGGGGTCTGGCCATCCGTGTTGCCCCGGGCCCCGGAATCCCAAACCATGCAGACGACTTCGTTCAAGATCGGCGAGAAGGTTCGCCATTCCAAGCGCCTTGAGTGGGGCACCGGGACGATCGCCAAGATCGAGGTGATCACCCGCGAGGGTCGCCCCGACCGCCGCATCTGGATCCGCTTCCCCAACGCCGGCGAGAAGACGGTGCTGGCCAGCATGGCCGAGCTGGAGCACGTCGACGGCGGGGACCAGCTGGGCGCCACGCCGACCCTTGCCGACCTGCACGCCCGGTCCGACGGTGGCTGGCTGGGAGAGATCTCGAAGAAGAAGCCCGAGCACGTGATGACCACGCTGCCCGATTCCGCGACCGACCCGTTCGTCCCCATCCGCCGCCGGCTGCAGAACACCCTCGCGCTGTACCGCTTCGACGCCTCGTCGCGGCTCATCGAGTGGGCCGTGGCGCAGAGCGGGCTGAACGACCCGCTGGGGCACTTCAGCCGGCACGACCTGGAGGCGCTCTTCGGACGCTGGAAGTTCGCGCTCGACGCACACCTGGGAAAGCTCCTCCAGGAAGCGCGCCGCGAACCAGGATCGCTCGAGGAAGCCCAGAAGGGCGCGCCGCCGGCCGCGATCGCTGCGGTGAAGCGCATCAGCGCGTTCCGCTGAGCGGCGCCCGGGTCACGGCGCCGCCGATAGGATCCGACCCCGCATGGCCAACGCGATCGACATTCCCGTCGCCCGGCGCCTGAAGAACGCCCAGCGGTACCGCGAGGTCATCGGCGTCCTGGCACGCTTCGGGTTCGCCAGCTTCGTGGCGCAGTCCGGCTTCGCCCCGCTCCGGAAGGCGAACCTGGAGTGGCTCTACAGCCGCGATGGCACCGTGGACCTCTCGTCCGCGCCCTTCGAGGTGCGCCTGCGGAAGGCGATGGAGGAGCTGGGCCCGACCTTCATCAAGATCGGCCAGATCCTCTCGACCCGCCGTGACCTGATCCCGGACTCGCTCGCGGACGAGTTCGCGCAGCTGCAGGCCGACTGCCCGAAGATCCCGTTCGACCGGGTCCGGGCCGCGCTGGACGAGCAGCTCAAGGGCCGGACCGACGAGCTGTTCCAGTGGATCGACCCCGAGCCGCTTGCCGCCGCATCGATGGCGCAGGTGCATGCGGCCATCTGGAAGGACGGAAGCGAGGTCGTCGTCAAGTTGCTGCGTCCGGACGCCGCCGACCAGATCGAGGCCGACATGGAGGCGCTGGCCTTCGTCGCGCGCCTGGCCGAGGACCGGCTGGCCAAGAGCGGCTTCAGCCCGACGGAGATCGTCGAGGA
>CANHFL010000104.1 GCA_947459855.1 Planctomycetaceae bacterium
GATCAGGCAGGTCGTCGCCGACGAAGGCCGCTTCCTCGGGCAAGGCCCCCACCGCGGCCAGCGCCGCGCGCAGGTCCGCCAACTTGTCATGGCTGCCCGACCACAGGTGCCGGACCCCGAGCTCCTCGAGGCGGTGCCGAACGGCCAGGCCGGCCCGGCCGGTGATCACCACCACCTCGCCCCCCAGGCGACGCCAAAGCGCGATCCCAAGCCCGTCACGGGCATGGAACCGCTTCGTCTCGTGGCCAAGATCGTCGAGCCAGACGCTTCCGTCGGTCAGCACGCCATCAACGTCCAGGCACAGCACGCGGATGCGCGCCGCGCCAGCGGACGCCGCCGCGGTCACTTCGCGGAGCCCGTCAGCGCCTTCAGGCGCTTGTGCAGGCGGCCCTTCTTGCGCGAGGCGGTGTTCTTGTGCAGCGTCGAGGTGCTGGAAACCTTGTCCAGGATCGCGCAGACCTTGCGGAACTCGGTCTCCGCCACCTTCGAGTCCTTGTCCGTGACGGCCTTCAGGAAGGACTTGATCTGGTCCTTGACCTGTCGCTTGCGCCAGTTGTTGATGGCGTTGCGATTCTCGTTCTGACGGACGCGCTTCTTGGCAGACTCGGTATTCGGCACGGTGTGGATCCTTGGATCGGTCGGTTTCGGATGCGGAGGATCGCGCAGTATGCCACGGACGGCCGATTGCCGCAACCCACGGCCCGGCTGCCAATAAGGTGAACGGACCCCGCGCCGCAGCCCCTCCATGCCCCCCTCCCGGCCATGACCCTCGGAACCCTGCTCCTCGACAACGGCCTCCTGACCCAGGACGGGCTTCGGCGCGCCACGGCCGAGCAGCAGCCCGGCGAGCGGCTGGACCACGCCTTGGTGCGCCTGGGGCTGGTCAGCCGGGACGACGTCCTGCGGACCCTGTCCGAGCGGCTCCACCTGCCGATCGTCGACCTGAATGAGGCCGCCCCGGACAAGGAGACGCTCCGCCTCCTGCCCCCCCGCGTCGTGTTCAAGCTGCGCTGCGCCCCCGTCTCGCGCACCGGCCGCACCCTGCGGATCGCCACCAGCGACCCCACGGACCTGTCCAGCTTCGACGAGTTGCGCATCGTGACCGGCCACGCCGTCGAGCTCGTGCTCGCCCGCGAGGACGACCTGCAGAAGTACATCCGCAACCACTACGGCGTCGCCGGCGACACGCTGGACGCGCTGGGCGGCACCGCGACGAGCAGCGACAGCGACCGCACCAGCGTCGATGCCGACGAAGCCGCGCAGGCACAGGAGGCCAGCGTCGTGCGGCTGGTGAACGACCTGCTGGTCGAGGCCGTGCGCGAGCGCGCCACCGACGTGCACATCGAGCCGTACGAGGACACGCTCGCCGTGCGCTACCGCATCGACGGCGTGCTGGTCGACGCCGGCGTCCCCGAAACCATCAGCCGCTTCCGCAACGCGATCGTGAGCCGCCTGAAGATCATGGCGAACCTCAACATCGCCGAGAAGCGCCGCCCGCAGGACGGGCGCATCACCGTGCGCGTGAAGGGCCAGGAGTTCGACCTGCGCGTCTCGGTGATCCCCATGCTCTTCGGCGAAGGCGTCGTGCTGCGCATCCTGTCGAAATCCGCCGTGCTGACGGGCCTTGCGGACCTGGGCATGCCGCCCGGCATCCTGCGGCGATGGAACGAACTGATCCAGCGGCCCCACGGCATCCTGCTGGTGACCGGCCCGACCGGCAGCGGCAAGTCGACCACGCTGTACGCCTCGCTGCGGACGATCGTCACCTCCGAGGTCAAGGCGATCACCGTCGAGGACCCGGTCGAGTACCACGTCTCGGGCGTCAACCAGATCCAGGTGAACCACCAGGTCGGCCTGGACTTCGCCGCCGGCCTGCGCTCGATCCTGCGCCACGACCCCGACATCGTGATGATCGGCGAGATCCGCGACAAGGAGACCGCCGAGGCTGCCGTGCAGGCATCGCTCACCGGCCACCTGGTGTTCAGCACGCTGCACACCAACGACAGCGCCGGCGCGGCGACGCGGCTCCTGGACATGGGCGTCGAGCCGTTCCTGGTCTCCAGCACCGTCGAGGCCGTGCTGGCCCAGCGCCTGGTGCGGCGCGTCTGTCCGCACTGCGCCGTACGGCGGGCGCCCCACGCGGGCGAACTGCCCCCCGACTTCGGCCCCGAACCGGAAGGCGGCCTGATCGAGGCCGTCGGCTGCCGTGAGTGCCGTGGCAGCGGCTACCGCGGGCGCGTGGGCATCTACGAGCTGATGACCATGACCGACCCGGCCCGCGAACTGATCATGGAGCGCGCCAGCACCAACCGCATCGCCGACGCCGCCCGGCGCGGCGGCAGCCTTTCGCTCCTGCGGGAGGACGGCTTCGCCAAGGTCCGTGCCGGCGTGACCACGCTGCAGGAAGCACTCCAGACGGCGAAGGCCTGAATCCCGGCCCGTCGGCCACCCCCCGCAACCGCGGGCTTCCGGGCCGCGTACCCATCACTTGACGCGCGGGTCCGGTTTCCGGACACTATGCGTTCCCCCGCGCCGGGCTTGTGCCCGGCGCCACGAGTTCGTGAGGTTCACCAAGACATGAATCAGCGCACGACCGGCCTCGTCGTTGGCCTCGTCTCCTTCGTCATCCTGACCGTCGCGCTCACCGCGACGACCATCTACTTCTTCGTCGGGATGCAGAAGGAGGCCGAGAAGGCGAAGAACGCCAGCGACGCCCAGCGCCTGGCGCAGGAAAAGGACCGCAAGACCGAGGAGGCCTACGGCCAGCTCATGGGCTTCGTCCTGGGTGACCCGAACGCCCGCCCCGACGGCGTCGACCGCATCAAGGAAGCCCTCGGCTCCACCGCCTCGGCCAACGTCAAGGCCGAGCTTGCCGACCTGCGCGCCAAGGTCGACCAGCTGAGCGCCGACAAGGCCGGGATGGAGAAGCTGGTGGCTGACGCGCAGGCGGAGGCCAAGCAGGCCCGCGAGCAGGCCAAGCAGGCCTCCACCAGCGCGCAAGCCGCCTCGAAGGGCGTGGGCGACACGCTGAACGAGTACAAGTCGAGGACCGACGAGTACGGCACCAAGGTCGAGACCACCGTCACCGAGGTCCGCCAGGCGCAGGCCGATGCCGATGCCCGCGTGCGTACCGCCGAGGAGAAGCACCAGCGCGAGATCGACGATGCCTCGAGCCGCAACGCCGAGCTCTCGACCCGAATCGCCGAGCTGGAGAAGAACGCCGACCAGTACCGCATGAAGCCCGCCAACGCCGCCGCGCTGGCCGACGGCCGCGTGATCGATGTCGGTGGCGCCGAGGGCGAGATCTACCTCTCGATCGGCTCCAAGCAGCGCGTCCAGCCGGGCATGACCTTCGAGGTCTACGACTCGCCGAACGCCATCAAGTTCGACCCGGCCACGAACGACCTGGCCCCCGGCAAGGCCCGCGTGGTCATCCTGAAGACCAGCGAGAACACGTCCACGGCGAAGATCGTCCCGGACAGCGCGTCCGGTTCGCGCTCCGCCTCCGGCAAGCGCGTCCAGAAGCCGATCGTCCGCGATGACGTGATCGCGAACGCGATGTACAGCCCGGACTACCGCTACAAGTTCATGGTCCACGGAAAGTTCGACTTCGACGGCGACGGCGTGGCCACCGCCGCCGAGGCGGACTACATCCGCGGCCGCATCAAGGCATGGGGCGGCGAGGTCGTCGAGGGCGAGAAGCTCCGCGGCGACGTCGACTTCATCGTCATGGGCAAGCAGCCCCCGCAGCCGCCCGAGCCGCCGGCGGACGCCGACACCGACACCTACACCGCCTACCGCGAGTCGCGCAAGGCGTACGACGCCTACCGCGCGCTGTTCGACGAGGCGAAGACCGCCCGTGTCCCGGTCCTGAACTGGAACCGGATGCAGGTCCTCACCAACGAGGGACGCTGAGTCCCGGCTCCGCCGCCATGGCGAAGCGCAAGCCAGGCCCCCTGCGGACCGCCGTCCACCTCGGCCAGTACGCGGGGGCGCGTGCTTTTTCATGGCTGTTCGGCGCGTTCCCGCCCGAGCAGAACCTGCGCACCGCCGGCATGGTCGCCGATTGCTGGGCCGCGATGAACGCGCGGCGCGTCGACCGCGCCGTGCAGAACATCCGCCGTGCCCTGCCCGACCTGCCCGAGGCCGAGGCCCGGCGCATCGCCGCCGAGAGCGTGCGATACATGTTCCGCACCTACATGGTCGACGCGTTCCAGCTGCCGCGGCTGCTGACCGCCGAGACATGGCAGCGGTACGTCGACATGTCGGGCGCCAAGGCGGCCACGTCGATCTTCCTGACCGGGCGCCCCGCGATCTTCATCGCGCCGCATGCCGGCAACTGGGAGATGCTCGGCCAGATCCCGGCCACGCTCGGCTTCAAGGTCAGTGCGCTGGCGCGGCCGCTCGACAACCCGTTCATCTGGGCATGGGCGCTGGCGCTGCGCGAGCAGCGCGGCATGCGCATCGTCACCAAGTTCGGCGCCACCGACGAGGTGACGCGCATCATCGAGGCCGGCGGCCGCATCGCGTTCATCGCCGACCAGAACGCCGGCGAGGACGGGACGTTCGTGCCGTTCTTCGGGCAGATGGCCAGCGCCTACAAGTCGATCGGCCTGCTGGCGATGCGCTACGAGCTGCCCATCGTCGTCAGCACCGCGATCCGCGTGGGCGGCGGCTTCGACTACCGCTGCCACACCACCGACGTGATCATGCCGGTGGACTGGCGCGACTTCGACGACCCGCTCTACTACATCACCGCGCGCTACACCCGCGCGATGGAGCAGGCCGTGATGCTGGCACCCGAGCAGTACCTCTGGATGCATCGCCGCTGGAAGAGCCGCCCGAAGTGGGAGCGCGAGGGCAAGCCGATCCCCGAGCGCATCAAGACCAAGCTCCGCACCCTGCCCTGGATGGACGACGCGCAGATGGCACGGCTCGAGGCCGACGCCGAGCGCCGCGGCCGCGAGCTGGCGGGAGCGCGCGCATGACCACCGACGCCGGACGGCTTGCCGGCACCCGCGTCCTGGTCGTCGACGACGACCCCGACATCCGCATGGCCATGGCCCTGGCGCTGCGTGCCGAGGGCGCCGTGGTCGAGACCGCCGAGGACGGCTCCGTGGCGCTCCACCGCGTCGAGGCCTTCGCGCCCGAGGCGCTGGTGCTGGACCTGATGCTGCCGGGCCAGTCCGGGTTCACCGTGCTCGAGCAGTGCCGGAAGCGCCAGCCACCGCCCGTCGTGGTCATGGTGACCGCCAATCAGGGCCGTCGGCACGCTTCGTTCGCGCAGTCGATGGGCGCGCATGCATACCTGGTCAAGCCCGTGCCCCTGGCACGACTGATCGATGCGGTGGCCACCGGGCTGGATCGCTGACCGGACTGCCGCAGGCTTCCC
>CANHFL010000105.1 GCA_947459855.1 Planctomycetaceae bacterium
AGCGCCGCACGGTCCAGCGCGTCGCGCTTGGGGTGCCGGCGCAGCAGCAGCGGCACGGCGACGTTCTCCAGGATCGAGACCTGCGGGATCAGGTTGAACTGCTGGAAGATGAAGCCCACGTTCTGCCCGCGCCAGACGGTGCGATCGTGCGGGTCCAGCGCGCCTGGGTCGGTTCCCATCACGTCCAGGTCGCCTTCGTCGGCGCGCAGCAGGCCCGCCAGGATCGAGATGAGCGTGGTCTTGCCGCAGCCCGAAGGGCCCACCAGCGCCATCATCTCGCCGCGGCGCACGTCCAGGTCGACGCCGCGCAGCGCGCGGACGATCGAGTCGCCCACGCCGAAGCTCTTGAACAGCCCGCGGCAGCGGATGGCGAGCTGATCGCTCATCCCTGGAACACCTCGGACGGGTCGAGCTTCACGACGCGCCGCATGCTGACCAGGCTGGACGCGACGACGATGAAGATCACCGCGGCGGCCGAGATGACGGGGATGTGCCACGTCATCTTGAAGGCCAGCTTCTCCGGCGGGATCACCAGGCCGACGATCGAGGTCACGCCCAGGCCGAGGCCGAGGCCCAGCCCGCCGGCCACCATCCCCTGCAGCGCGACCAGGCCGAGCAGCCGAGCCGTCGTGGCGCCCATCGCCTTCATCGCACCGAAGTACTTCAGGTTGTCCAGCGTGAAGTTGTAGAACATCTGACCGGCGATCGCGACGCCGACCAGGAAGCCCAGCGCGATGGCGATGCCGAAGTTGATGGGGATGCCGGTCTGCTTCATCCAGTAGTCGATGGTCTTCCACGCGAACTCGCTGGGGGTGTAGACCGCCAGGTCCGTCTCGCGCTCGATGCGGTCCGCGAGCGCCTCCACCGGCACGCCGGGGTCGGCCTTCACCAGGATCATGCTCAGCGTGCGGCGGTTCGCCGGGGAGAAGCCGATCGCGCGGCTGTACGTGGTGTAGATCGTCGGCACGGCCTGGAACGTCGGCGTGGTCACCGCGATGCCGCCGATGATGGCGCGCTTCTCGTTCAGCTCGAGCTCCTCGCCGATGCGGATCGGGCGCTTGGCGCCGTCGGGCTGCAGCGGGTCCTCGGGCTGCGCCAGCCGCCCCTTGGCGCCGCGCATCTCGATGATGATCGTGTCGGGCTGGCGCAGCACGCCGATGGTGCCCTCGACCATGTTGGCGGGCGCGCCGATCAGGCTGCTGTCGTCCACGCCGATCACGTCGCAGAGCTGGCGCGAGCCGCTGGGGAGCTTCGCCACCAGCAGGCCCTTGAAGAGCGGCACCGCCCACAGCACGCCGTCGACGCTGCGCACGCGCTGAAGCGCCGTCACCTGCATGGGCTTGGTGTCGTCCACGAAGAGCATCGTCGGATCGGTGACCCAAAGGTCGGCCTGCGGCGTCTCGTCGATCAGTGCGTAGGTGCGGCTCATCAGGCCGACGAAGATGCTCGACTGCTGCGCGATCAGCAGCGTGGCGAACGCCAGCCCCAGCAGGATGCCGTAGAACTTGGCGGTATCGCCGAAGAGCATCTTGATCGCGATCGTGCGCATCGTGTGGTGCCGGTCAGAGACGGAGCTGGGTTCCGAACTCGACGACCTTGTCGGACGGCAGGTTGAAGGCCGTGGTCACGTCCGCCGAGTTGCTGTGCAGGAGCGCGAAGAGCGACTTGCGCCAGCGCGGGATGGGCGCCGGCCCGTTGGGCAGCACCTTCATCTTCCGGGCGAAGTACGTCGCGTCGGCGTCGTCGAACGGCAGCCCGCGGTCCTTCGCAAGGGCCAGGATGCGCTGCGTGTCGGGCTGCTCCATGAAGCCGACGTCGGCGGTCACGCTCCAGAAGCCGTCGGGCATCCACTGCACGGCCACGCGCTCGGCGTCGGGGACGTACGGGTCGTCGCTCGGCACGATCGAGAGCAGCACCACCTGCTCGTGAAGCACGTGTGCGTGCTTCACGAAGCTGACCAGCGCGAACGGCGCCTGCGTCGACGGCGTCATGAACACGGCGGTGCCGCGCACGCGCGGGATGGCTTCGGCCCAGAGCTGCGCCAGGAACTCGTGGATGCTGCCGGTCTGCGCGGCGATGCGCCGGCCGACCAGCAGCGTGCCCTCGTTCCAGGTCATCATCACGATGGAGCCGAGCGCGGCGATCGCCAGCGCGTACCAGCCGCCGTGCTGGATCTTCAGCAGGTTCGATGCGAGGAACGCGCCGTCGATGGCGAAGAAGCAGCACGCGACCGCCCAGGCGACCGCAGGCTTCCACTTCCAGCTCTTGATCGCGACCTCGGTGAAGAGCAGCGAGGTGATCGCCATGACGGCGGTCACCGCGATGCCGTACGCCTCGGCCAGCGAGGTGGACGTGCGGAACAGGAACACCGTGACCAGGCAGCCGACCATCATCGCCCAGTTCAGGAACGGGATGTAGACCTGGCCTTCGGCGTGGCGCGAGGTGTGCACGATCGAGAGGCGCGGCAGGTAGTTCAGGCGGATCGCCTGGCGTGCCATCGAGAAGACTCCCGACACCATCGCCTGGCTGGCGATGATGGTGGCGACCGTGGCAAGCACGATCATCGGGACGAGCAGCGGCGCGGGCACGATGCCGTAGAAGGGCTTGTAGGCCTCGGCTTCCATGCCGTCGCCGGGCGGGTTCGCGATCGCCCACGCGCACTGGCCGAAGTAGTTGAGCAGCAGGCAAGGCCACACGACCGCGAACCAGCCGAGGCGGATCGGGCCGATCCCGAAGTGGCCGATGTCCGCGTAGAGCGCCTCGGCGCCGGTGACCACCAGCACCACGGATCCAAGCAGCAGGAACGTCCCGAGCGGGTTGTCGGCGATGATCGCGAACGCGTACACGGGGTTCACCGCGGCGAGGATCGAGGGGTCCTGGATGACCTGGCGGAGTCCGAGGACGCCGAGCACCAGGAACCAGAGCAGCATGACCGGCCCGAAGACCGTGCCGATGCGGCCGGTGCCGAACCGCTGCAGCACGAAGAAGAACACCAGGACGACGGTGGTGATCGGCGCGACCCACGACTCGAGCCGGTGGTCGAGCACCGCCAGGCCCTCGACGGCGGACAGCACCGAGATGGACGGCGTGATCACGCCGTCGCCGAACAGCAGCGCGCTGCCGACGATCGCGATCATGCCGAAGAACGCCAGGCGGGAGTCGGCCTTCCGCTGCAGGCCGCGCGGCAGGAGCGAGAGCAGCGCGAACAGCCCGCCCTCGCCACGGTTGGTCGCGCGCATCACCAGCAGCTGGTACTTCACGAACACGATCAGGAACAGCGCCCAGAAGACGAGCGACATGATCCCCATCATGAACTCGCGCTCCGCCCCGTGGTGCTTCAGGATCGTCTCCTGGATGGCGTAGAGCGGACTGGTGCCGATGTCGCCGAACACGACGCCGATGGCGGCGAGGCTCAGCGCGGCGAGCCCCTTCCCGTGCCCATGGGTTTCGTGGTCGCAGGCGGACAGGCTGGTCGGTTGGGTGCTGGTCGTCGTCACGGGAGTGCCTCCGGAGAGGCGGCCGCGCGGGTCGCGCAGGCGAACGGAACATGATATCCGTGCCCGAAGGCCGGATTATCAAGGGGATTCAGCGCGGTACGGCGCGGCTCAACGCTGCGAGGCGCGGACCTGCAGGCGGACTTCCTGGGTATCCGATGCGCCTGTTGCGGGGTCCGATGCCTGGATCTCCAGGACGTAGGCGCCCGCGGGCAGGGTGGCCGGGACGCGCACGAGCCGGGTGATGAACACGTCGCGCGGTTCGGAGCGGGAGGCGTCGCTCGCGGCGATCGGGCCCTCGGCCCACACCGCGTTGCCCTGCGCATCGCGAAGGCGCAGCGAGTACTCGACGCGAAGCAGGCGCTTGCCGTCGGCGCCGGCGGGCGCGGACCATCCGCCGAGCTCGAAGTACGCGACGACGCGGTCGCCGGCGTACACGCCGCCGGAGACCGCGTCCAGGCTGCCGAAGCCGCGGACCTT
This sequence comes from Planctomycetaceae bacterium, assembly GCA_947459855.1. GTDB lineage: Bacteria > Planctomycetota > Phycisphaerae > Phycisphaerales > SM1A02 > UBA966. Next base: position 3,975 of record CANHFL010000105.1, read on the forward strand.
GGTGGCGATCGCCGGGCGAAGGATGTGGACGACGGGAGCCGCGGTGCGGGCCACGGCAGCGGGCTCGGGGGTGGGTTCAGGAGCGGGAGCGTCCGGAGGCGCGGGAGCCGGCGCGGGCGCGGCTGGTTCGGGCGCGGGCGCGGGCGCGGGGGCGGCCGGTTCGGGTGCAGGCGTGGGTACAGGCGCGGGCGCATCGGCGGGCTTCGCGGGTGCCTCGGCGGGCTTCACGGGTGCGTCAGCGGGCTTCGCGGGTGCGTCCACGGGCTGCGTGGGCGCGGGCGCTGCGGTCGGTTCAGCCGTCGGCGCAGGCTTGGCGGCACCGGCGCGCAGGATCGCCGCCTCGTCGACGGGCGGGGTCGCGGGCGCGTCCGTGCGAGAACGCTGGGGCTTGCTGGGCTCCGGCGGCACTTCAGGGGCGGGTGCCGGCTGCGCGGGCATCACGCGTGCGCCGTCGGTGGGCTCGGGCGCCGGGGCAGGAGCGGGCGCGGCCGGCTCAGGCGCCGGCTCGGCTGCGGGCTTCGGCGCGGAAGGCGCAGGCGCGTCGGCCGGCTTCGCCTCCGGTGCGACCGGGGAGGGCACGGGCGCGGGGACCGCCGCAGGCGTGGGGGCAGCGGGCTCCGGCGCAGGCGGCTCGGGAACCGGCGTCGGCGCAGGCATCGGCGCGGGCGCGGGCGGTTCGGCCGGCGGAGACGGTGCCACGGCGGGGTTCGTCGTCGCCGCGGTCGCGGCGTCGGCAGGCGCAAGCTCCGCGGCAGCGACCTGCGCAGGCGTGGCCGTGGGCAGGGTCGCGTCCAGGAACGGCATCGCGGACGGACGGCGCGCCGACGGCAGCGACTTGCCGGCGCTGGCCACCGCGGCCTGGCCGTCGAAGGCGCGGCGCGAATCGTCGCGCGGCAGGGCGTCGACCGTGGCGCGCGGTGCGGTGGCGGCGGCGCCCGGCGCGCCCGCGGCGACGGCCGGAGCATCGCCGCGCACCGGGCGCGCACCCGCGTCCTCGGGCATGTCGATCGCGTTCGGGCCGTCGGGCACGTACTCGTAGGTGTCCGCGCAGCCGGCCACCAGGGCCGTCGCGATCGCGAAGGGGACAGCGGTGGTCGTCAGCTTCGTCATTGCGTTCGTTCTCCGATCGTCGCAACCAGGCCCTCGAGGGTCCGGCGCGTGTTCGAGCTCCATCCGCTCTTGGTGCGCGCATCGACGCGCACCGCCGCATCCAGCAGGCGCGCGGCGCGGCGCGGGCCCAGTCGGCGCGCGGCCTGCATGACCAGCGCCTGTCCCTCGCCCCACAGCTTCAGCTGCTTGCCGGCCGCGAAATCGTTCATGCCTGCGGCCTGCAGCCGCGCGGCCTCGTGGACCTTGCGCAGGATGTCGGTGATCGACCAT
>CANHFL010000106.1 GCA_947459855.1 Planctomycetaceae bacterium
ACAAGGTCTGGCCGAAGAGCGTCGAGGCGCAGCTGCAGTCGCAGTCCGCCGGCGACATCTGGAACATCGATGCCTTCGCGATGAAGGTCGACATGTCGCGCACCGACGGCCGCCACACCGCGAAGGCGCATCCGACCAACGAGAAGCCGCTCGGCGGCTGGAATCACTACCGCATCGTGCTGGACGGCGGGAAGCTGGAACTGTGGGTCAACGACCTGCTGCAGAACACCGCCACCGACGTACAGGCCGTGCCCGGCACGATCGCGCTGCAGAGCGAGGGCGCGTACATCGAGTTCCGCAACATCCGCATCCGCCCGCTCGGCGGGAAGTGACGCACCGCAGGGCGCGCCCCGCACGGGCAAAACGAACCGCGGCGGCAGGAGTTCCTGCCGCCGCGGCGTCGTTCATGCACGGCCCGCAAGGGCCGGTCGGTTCACTTCGTCGGCTCGTCGTCGGCGACGGGGTTCGCGGCCTTCGCCGTCGGCGCCTTGGTGGCGGCCGGGGCGGCGGCGGGCGTGGTGGCCGTCATCGTCGGCGAGAGGTCGAACGCCGTCGGCGTCAGGAACAGCTCGACGCGGCGGTTCTGGACGGCGCCCTTCGGGCCGTTCACGACCGCGGGGCGGAACTCGCCGTAGCCCGCGATCTGGAAGCGGCCCGCGTTCACGCCGTCGCCGACCAGCGCGTTGCGCAGGCTGGCCGAGCGGTAGACCGAGAGCATCAGGTTGTTGCCGAACTTCGCCTTGGTGCGGACGACCGGCGTGTCGTCGGTGTGGCCGACGACCTTGACCTCGAACTTGCTGGCGCTGCTCGAGTTCAGGATGTTCGCCAGGCGGCCGAGCACGGCGGCGGCGCCGGACTTCAGCTGGTCGCTGCCCGCGTCGAACGTGAAGTCGCTCTTGAAGCGCAGCATGCCGGTCTTCGCGTCGAACTCGAAGACGTCGGGGTTCTCGGCGGCGAGCTTGGTCAGCTCGTTCGTCAGGTCCTCGGGCAGCGCGTTGAGCTGCAGGTTGGCGACCTGCTTCTTCAGCTCGTCGTACTTCTTGATCCACTCGTCGAGATCGACGTTGCCGCCGGCGATCTTCTTCTGGAGCTCCTCGAGGTCGGCCATCGTCGCAGCGAGCTGCGTGCGGAGGCGATCCTCGTTGGCCCGGGCGGTCGACAGCTCGTTCTGGGTGGAGAGCAGCTGCTGCTCCTGCCCCTTGTAAGCCGTCATCAGGTCGTTGTACTTCTGCTCCGGGATGCAGCCCGTGGTGATCAGGGCGGTGCCGGCGAGCAGACCAGTCGTCATCCATGCGCGCGTGTTCATTGGAATCCTTCCAAAGCTGGGTTGTGACCGGCCCGAAGCATGCAGTCGTGCCGGCGTGAAACGAATGTGCCCCCTGTGGGCTGCGCGTGAGTGTAGCGATCGGCGGGGTGGGTGGAAGGGGGTGCCTTGGGTGGCGTTTCCGCAGTTTTGCGTGCCCGGGGCCGCCGACGCCGATAGAGTTGGGGAACCCGATGAGCCACCCGGCCCCCGGAAACGACCTCCTCCGCGTCCTGTCCAAGGCGGGTCCCTACCCGCTGGCGGCCTTCACGTTCGTCCAGGAAGGCCTGTCCTTCACGGTCGAGCGGGTCCATGACCGGGCGGCGGGGGAGCATGCCGACCCAATGTCCCTGGCTGGGGCCGCCCCCGACCGGCACGTCTCGGGGCAGCAGCTCTGCCTGGGCCTCCGCGACCATGCCATCGAGCAGTACGGGCTGCTGGCCCGGTCCGTCCTGGCCCACTGGCACATCCACCGGACCGAGGACTTCGGCCGGATCGTGTTCGCCATGATCGAGGCGGGCGCGATGAGCAAGAACCCGAACGACACCCTGGACGACTTCTGCGGGGTCTACGACTTCGACGAGGCGTTCCACCCCGAGCAGTTGGCCGGGGCCCTGCGGTCCGCCGCCTGCTGAGCCTTCGGCAGCCCCGGACGGGCGCCTTGGCGTGCTGGCGTAGACTCCCGGTCCGATGTTCGAGGCCCTGAGCGAGAAGCTGAACGGCGTGTTCCGGAACCTCTCCGGGCGCGGTCGCATTTCGGAGTCAAACGTCCGCGAGGCGATGGCCGAGGTCCGTACCGCGCTCCTGGAGGCGGACGTCAGCTTGCCCGTCGTCGACCGCTTCTGCGAGGACGTCACCCGCGAGGCGATCGGCACCGAGGTGACCGCCAGCCTGCAGCCGGGGCAGCAGATGGTCGGCATCGTCCACAAGAAGCTCGTGGACCTCATGGGCCCGGTGGACACCCACCTGACCATGGTGGAGCCCGGGCCGACCGTCGTGATGATGTGCGGCCTGCAGGGCAGCGGCAAGACCACCACCTGCGGCAAGCTGGCGGGCTGGCTCAAGAAGCGCGGCACGAGCGTGATGGTGGCGGCGGCCGACCTGCAGCGCCCCGCGGCCGTCGAGCAGCTGAAGACCGTCGTCGAGACGATCGACCGCGAGGGCTCGGGCGCCGCGCGCGTCGCGTTCTACGGCGAGCCCGACAAGTGTGCTGCGTACGGCCAGGCCGTCGGCGTCGCCGTCGGCGTCTGCCAGCGGGCCCTGGCCGCGGCGAAGGCCGGCAAGTACGACGTCCTGATCCTGGACACGGCGGGCCGCCTGCACGTGAACGACGAGCTCATGAAGGAGCTCGAAGCCGTCAACCGCACGGTCCAGCCGCAGAACATCCTGCTGGTCGTCGACGCGATGACCGGCCAGGATGCCGTGAAGAGCGCCAAGGCGTTCCATGACCGCCTGCAGGTGGACGGCATCGTCCTGACCAAGTTCGACAGCGACACGCGCGGCGGCGCGGTGCTGAGCGTCAAGTCCGTCACCGGCGCGCCCGTGAAGTTCGTCGGCACCGGCGAGAAGCTGGACGCGCTCGAGGAGTTCCACCCGGACCGCGCCGCCGGGCGCATCCTGGGCATGGGCGACGTCGTCAGCCTGGTCGAGAAGGCCCAGCAGGAGGTCAGCGAGCAGGACGTCGAGGAACTCAACAGGAAGATGGCCGAGGGCAAGTTCGGCCTCGACGACTTCCTGAAGCAGATGCGCTCCATCCGCCGCATGGGCCCGATGAAGCAGCTGCTGGGCCTGCTGCCGGGCGTGGGCAGCGCGCTCAAGGACATCGACATCGATGACGGCCAGATCAACCGGCTGGAGGCGATGATCCTCTCGATGACCCCGAAGGAGCGCGAGAAGGTCTCGATCATCGATCGCAGCCGCCAGAAGCGCATCGCGGCCGGCAGCGGCGCCAAGGTGGATGACGTCAGCCGCCTGGTGAAGCAGTTCGAGATGATGCAGAAGATGACCCAGCAGATGGCCGGCGCCGGCGCGATGGGCAAGATGCGCGCGCTGCAGCAGATGGCCAAGCAGGGCGGCGGCATGCCCGGGATGGGCGGCATGGGCGGGATGCCCGGCTTCCTGACGCGCGGCTCCACCGCGACCGAGAGCCCGAAGGCCCGGTTCAAGAAGCGGAAGTGACGCGGCGCGTGCCCGGCGGGCTCAGCGCTTCGAACGCACCCAGCGCAGGAGCGCCTCGCGGTCCCACGCGTTGACGCACAGGTCGCGGCCGAGCCACCCGCGGCGGGCGGTCGCCACGCCGTAGGGCAGCTGGTCGAAGTCGCCGGCGCCGTGGGCGTCGGTGTTGATCGAGACCAGGCAGCCGGCGTCGACCGCCACGCGCACGTGGCTGTCGCGCAGGTCCAGGCGCATGGTGTTCGCGTTGACCTCCAGCGCCACCTTGCGCGCCGCGGCCTCGCGGGCCAGCAGCGCGATGTCCGGCGAAAGCCCCTCGCGGGCGTTCACGATGCGGCCGGTCGGGTGCCCGATCACGTGCACCAGCGGGTGGCGGATCGCGGCCAGCAGGCGCTCCGTGGCGGCCTCGGGCGCGGCGCGCAGCGCGCTGTGCGGGCTCGCGACGACCCAGTCCAGTTCCGCCAGCACGTCGTCCGGGTAGTCCAGCGTGCCGTCGGCCAGGATGTCGACCTCGCTGCCGGCCAGCACCGCGATGCGGTCGGCGTAGGTGCGGGCGACGTCGCGGACGGCGGCAGCGTGCTCGCGCAGGCGCTCGATGCTCAGCCCGTTCGCCTGCGCCTGGCCGCGGCTGTGGTCGGTGATGGCGATGGTGTGGAACCCGCGGCGCAGCGCTTCCTCGACCATGCCGGCGATCGACAGCGTGCCGTCGCTTGCCGTGGTGTGGCAGTGCAGCTCGGCCTTGATGGCGGCCACGGTGACCAGGTCGGCGGGCGGCCGGCGCTCGAGCTCGCCGTGGTCCTCGCGCAGCTCGGGCGGGACCCACCAGAGGTCGAGCGCCGCGTAGACGTCCTCCTCGGTGCGTGCCGCGACGGGCGCGACACCGCGCTCCTGCGGGGCTGCCTTCTCGGCGGGGTCGTCGGGGAACAGCCCGTACTCGTTCAGGCGCAGACCCTTTCGCTGGGCGCGCTCGCGCAGGCGCACGTTGTGCTCCTTGCTGCCGGTGAAGTACAGGATCGCGGCGCCGAACTGCGCGTCGTCGACCGTGCGCAGGTCGACCTGCATGCCGAAGTCGGTGCGGACGCTCGTCTTCGTCTCGCCGGAGACCAGCACCTTCGCCACGCCGGGCGCGGCGCGCATCGCGGCGTGCAGGGCGGCCGGGTCGGCGGCACTGGCCACCAGGTCGATGTCGCCGATCGTCTCGCGGCCGCGGCGCAGGCTGCCGGCGACGTCGATCCGGCGCACGCCGGGCACGCCGCGGAGGTGCTCCATGAAGGCCAGCGCGACGGGCATCGCCTCGCCCAGCCGCACGCGGCCGCGGGACTGCTCCAGGAACGCCAGGCTCTCGGCGATGCCCTTGAGCGTCTTCTCGCCCATCCCGGACAGGCCCCCGAGCGAACCGTCGGCCAGCTTCGCCTTCAGCGTCTCCACCGAATCGACGCCGCCGTCCTTCCAGAGCGTGCGGACGCGCTTGGGCCCGAGCCCCGGCACCTGCAGCAGCGCCGGCAGGCCCGGCGGGACCTGGCCCAGCAGCTCGTCGCGCTCGGCGACGGTGCCGCTGCGCAGGTACTCGTGGATCTTCTCGACCGTCGCCTTGCCGAAGCCCTCGATCTCGCCGAGCGCGTCCGGGCGGGTCCGCGCGATCGCGCCGACGTCCTCGCCCAGCTCCTCCAGCGTGCGCGCCACCTTGCGGTGCGCGTTCACGCGGAACGCGTTGGCGCCGGTGATGTCCAGGATGTCGGCGATCTGCGTGAAGATGCGCGCCAGCTCGTGGTTCGTGCTCATCGTGGCCTCCGGAAGGGCGGGCGTGCGGTCAGGTGCGCGCGCGCAGGCGCTCGGCCAC
>CANHFL010000107.1 GCA_947459855.1 Planctomycetaceae bacterium
CCTACCATCCGCGCGTGCGACGCGCGCTGACCGCCATCCTTGCGACCCTTGCCGCCGGCTGCGCGGCGACGCCGGAGGCCCCACCCGGCCAGGCCGACGGCGCGGCGATCACGGTGCCCGCCGCCGACTACCCACGGGCCTTCGACGCGGCCATCGCGGCCACGCGCGCCGACCGGCTGGAACCGGTGGTCGCGGACCGGGCGATGGGCGTGATCGAGACCGACGGACGCGTGGCCGGCAGCCTGCTGGAGCCGTGGCGCACCGACAACGACGGCCTGGCCGGCGGCTTCGCGCACACCGTCAACCACGAACGCCGGCGCGCGCGCATCGAGTTCGTGCCCGAGGGCTGGGCGGCGCCAGTCCCGGACCCGGCCGCGCCCATCCAGGCGGCGGCGATCCCCGGCACCGACCGCGCCGAGGCGCGCTTCGACCTCAGTGCGCCGAAGGGCCCGGTCGAGGTCCACGTGCTGGTGTTCATCGATCGGTCGTTCGTCGCGAACAAGCAGATCGGCACGTGGTCCCTCAGCCAGGTCCGCTACGCGCAGGATCCGCTGGACGCGCGGGACACCCGCGACGACACCACCCGCGCGCCCACGCGCTGGACCCCCATCGGGCGGGATCCGGCCTACGAGCGGCGACTGGCCGATCGCATCCGCGCCACCCTTGCCGCGGCCGGGAACCCGGCTGATCCCACGGCCGGAAACGGTCCGAAGGCCGATTCGGCGGGAACCGACGCCGCAGCGGCGCCCGAACCCCAGCGTTGACACCCCCCGAAACGAAGGGGTAGCGTGGGGCGCTTTCGACCCCCACCGCCCCGCGGAGCACCGTCCCCGATGCGCACCTTCCTCGGAACCGCCCTGATTGCCGCCACCCTCTGGACCGCCGCCCCGTGCGTGGCCCAGGTAGGCGGCATGCCCGCGGACGTCGTCTCGTCCAAGAAGGCGCTGTCCGCGGAGCAGCACAAGAAGATGGAGGACGCGCTCGATCCCCTGCTGAAGCAGATGGAGGACGGCGCCCCGGCCGACGTCGTGCAGGCGCGCAACGACCTGATCGACATCGCCCGCTACCCCCTGCTCAGCGAGTCGTTCCGGCGCGAGTTCTCCGGCATGCTGGTGAATCGCTTCCAGGCGCTTGCCAAGCCCGCCACCGCCTACCAGGCGACCAACGCGTTCCTGGTGGCCCGCTTCGTCGGGACGGCCCAGGCCGTCGATTTCCTGCTGGACAACATGGACAAGGACGCGCAGCCCGACGTGGCGCTGCGCGTCGCCGCCGCAGCCCAGCTGCCCAAGGCGCTGGCACCGGCCCAGCTCTCGGGCGCCCAGCTCGAGGCGCTCGCCAAGCGCGTCGTCGCGGCGGCGAAGGACGAGCCCCACTGGGTGGTCCTGTCGCACGACGCCGACGCGATCGGCGAGATGCTCCGCCAGAAGGGTGTCGCGGCGGCCCAGGTCGACTCGATCGCGCAGAGCGAGGGCGCGGTGATCAACGACATCGCCGACCGGTTCCTCAAGGGCGGCACGCCCGAGCTGGTGCAGGCGCTGCACCGCGTGCTGCTGCTGGCCCGCAACCAGTCGAGCAGCCTGCCCGCGTCCGCGCGCACCAAGCTCATGAACGCGATCGGCGCGAACCTGACGAAGGTCGCAGCCCTCAAGGCCGCCCAGCCGGCCGACGTGGCCGCACGCAAGGACCTGGGGCCCAGCTTCGTCGGCGCGACGAACGCCGCCGAGGTCCTGCTGAAGGTCGGCGCCGGCAACGGCTGATCGCCTGCTTATTGGACATGCGGTCGGTTGCTCCGGGCTGCCATCCCGGAGCCGCGGTCGGCTTTGGCCCGATCGGTTGCCCGGACCCTTGACTCGCCCGCCGGCCCTCACACAATCGCGGGGGGCGGCGCGAACTCCTAGCGCCGACTCCCTATCGTTCGCCCGGAAGACATGATGCCCCACGACCTGCCCCGACGGCTGCTCGCTTCGTTCCGCACCCGACGCATGACGCTCGGTGCGTGCGTGCTGGCCGCCGCCGCCGCGGCAACCGGCGTCGGTGCGTTCATGAGCCCCCCGCCCGGGCAGACGCAGCTCCCCACCACGGCCAACGACTTCTTCCAGCCCGGCACGCAGCCCGAGGCGGACAGCGCGGTGTTCATGCGCACCCTGCCGAGCAACGACTGCACGTTCTGCCACTCCGACTACAGCGAGACCTTCGCGCCGTTCGACACGTGGGTCGGCAGCATGATGGCCCAGTCCGCGCGCGACCCGGTCTGGCACGCGACGCTGACCATCGCGAACCAGGACGCGAACCTGGCCGGCGAGTTCTGCATCCGCTGCCACGCGCCGGGCGCCTGGCTGGGCGGCCGCAGCTCCACCGGCACGCGCGCCGAATTCACCAACGAGGACTACGACGGCATCAACTGCCACTTCTGCCACCGCGCCGTGAACCCGCACCCGGGCCCGAACGGCGAGGGCGCCGCGATCGGCTACCCCGAGGCCAACCAGGACCCGACGCCGGATCCCGAGGTGCTTGCGCCGCTGGCCGCTGCCGGCCTGATCCCGCAGGGCCACGGCAACGCGCGGTTCGTCCTCGACCCGAAGGACGTCCGCCGCGGCCCGTTCGGCGACATCCCGCTGAACTTCCACGGCTTCAGCGAGGCCGGCGAGCGCGTCTGGCTGATCGAGAGCCCGTTCCACTCCAAGAGCGAGTTCTGCGGCACCTGCCACGACGTCTCGAACCCGGTCTTCACCAAGAACGCGAACGGACAGTACGAGATCGGCGGCCTCAACCAGCCGCACCCGACGCAGCTGCCCTCGGACATGTTCCCCGAGCAGCGCACCTACAGCGAGTGGGCCAACAGCGTCTACGCGACCACCGGCCATGAGTACCCCGACCACCGCTTCGGCGGCGCGCTGCAGGGCCCGATGAAGTCCTGCCAGGACTGCCACATGCCCGACCAGGTCGGCGGCGGCTGCGTCTTCTGGGACCAGGGAGAGCCGTTCTTCTCGCGCAACAACATGCCGCAGCACTCGTTCTCCGGCGCCAACACATGGGTCATCCGTGCCGTGGCCGCCCAGCTGGGCGACGAGGCCGAGTCCTACGGACTGACGCCGGCACGGGTCGACACCGCGGTGGCGCGCAACGAGCAGATGCTCCGCGACGCCAGCGACCTGGAGGTCACGCAGGTCGGCGGCCAGCTGAAGGTGCGCGTCATCAACCAGGGCGGCCACAAGCTGCCGACCGGCTACCCCGAAGGCCGCCGCATGTGGGTGAACGTGCGGTTCCTCGACGCCGCCGGCACGCTGGTCAAGGAGCACGGCGCGTACGACGCCGCCACCGCGACCCTGACCGGGAACGACACGAAGGTCTACGAGGCCAAGCACGGGATCGACGCCGCCGTGGCCGCCGCGACCGGCCTGCCCGAGGGCATCAACCTGCACCTGGCGCTCGCCAACAAGAAGTACAAGGACAACCGCATCCCGCCTCGCGGCTTCACCAACGCCGCGTTCACCGCGGCGGGCTGCCCGCCCGTCGGCTACGCCTACGCGGACGGCCAGTACTGGGACGACACGCTCTTCGCCGTGCCCGCCGGGGCGACGCAGGCGGTGGTCTCGGTCTGGTACCAGACCACCAGCCGCGAATACGCCGAGTTCCTGCGCGACGCCAACGTCACCGACAACACCGGCCAGACGCTGCACGCGCTCTGGACGTCTCTGGGCAAGAGCGCGCCCGTCAACATGGACACCGCGACCATCCCGCTGCAGCCGGCGAACCCCGCCGACCTCAACGGCGACGGCGTCGTCAACGGCGCCGACCTGGGCCAGCTCCTGGGCAACTGGGGCCAGCCGGGCGCGACCGACCTGAACGGCGACGGCACCACCGACGGCGCCGACCTGGGCTTCCTGCTCGGGCGCTGGGGCTGAACCGGCACGCGGGCCGCGGACCCTCCCGCCGGCCCGCGCTACGCTTCGCCGCATGTCCGTCGGACGCTGGATCTCCGACCTCGGGCCGACCAACCCGATCATCCTCCGCATCGTCGCGAACGGCTCGCGGCGGGTGCGCCACCTGTGGATCCGCGCCGGCTTCCTGGCGGTCCTGATGGTGGCGCTGCTGCTGGGCATGGTCGGCAGCGTCAGCAGCATGCGCGACCTGGCGCAGCGCGGCGCCACGGCCTTCACCGCGCTCTCGTTCGTCGAGGTCACGCTGATCTGCGTCCTGACGCCGCTCTTCATGGCGGGCGCGATCGCCCAGGAGAGCAACCCGCGCACGTGGGAGATCCTGCTGACCACGCCGCTCAACCGCGTGCAGATCGTCGTGGGCAACCTCTTCGGCCGGCTGTTCTTCGTGCTGGCGCTGCTGGTGGCCGCGCTGCCGCTCATGCTGGCGACGCAGTTCTTCGGCGGCGTCCCGCCGACCGCGGTCTGGGGCAGCTTCGGCATCAGCGCGTGCACGGCGCTCTTCGTGGGCGCGGTCGCGGTGTCGCTCAGCATCGTCCGATCGGCGGGCAAGCGCAGCGTGTTCGTCTTCTACAGCACGGTGGTGCTGTACCTGTTCGCCACATGGGCGGCCGACGGCGCGCTGCGGCAGCCGCTGGCGACGGGCTCGCTGGCACGCTCCACCACGCTGTTCACGCCGATCAATCCGTTCCTGGCGCTGGAATCGCTGCTGCTGCCGTCGACGTACTCGCCACCTGCCGCGGCGGGCGCCGGCTGGCTGCACGAACAGTGGTTCGAGCACCCCGCGCGCACCTATGGCCTGGTCACGGCGCTGCTGTCCGCGGCGATGCTGGCCGCCAGCGCGTTCCGCGTGCGCAGCCTGGGCATGCGCGCGGTCAGCACGCCCTGGTGGCGCCGCTTCACGCAGCCCGCGCAGGCCGAGGGCCGCACGGCGATGCAGGTGGGCCACAACCCGATCGCCTGGCGCGAGAGCCAGCTGCGCGGCACCAGCATGATGGCGCTGCTCGGCCGCTGGGGCTTCGTCATCGTCGGCGTGATGGGCGGCGTGGCCATTCCCGTGCTGCACCGTGCCGGCGCGATCGACCTGGCCGGCCTGCGCCTGGCGGTCGGCACGGTCGTCACCGCCGAGACCGCGGTGATCCTGCTCACGGCCATCAACATGAGCGCGACCGCCGTCAGCCGCGAGCGCGAGGACGGCTCGCTCGACATCATCCTGACGACCCCCATCCAGCCCGGCCCGTACCTGGCCGGCAAGCTGCGCGGGCTGATCCAGTTCCTCGCGCCGATGCTGCTCGTGCCGACGTCCACGCTCGGCGCGGCGGCGGTCTACGTGCTGGCCAACGGCATGGGCGTGGCGGGCGGCACCGCGACG
>CANHFL010000108.1 GCA_947459855.1 Planctomycetaceae bacterium
ATGCACGAGCGCGACTTCGTGCTCGTGCCGCTCTCGGACGTGGCTCCGGGGCTGGTCGCCGCTTGCCGCCACGGGTGACGGGACCTTCGCGCCGAACCCGCGCTCCGGGCAGCCCGTACACTTCCCGCTCGCCCGGGTCGGCCGTCGCCGTCCCGCCCGTCTCGCATCCCCAGGAGCCTGCATGCGCATCCGTCCCGTGGTCGTGTCCGCCAGCCTCGTCCTCTCGATCGTCCTCCCGTGCGCCGCGCAGGCGCCCGCCGCCCCCGCCGGCAAGAACGACCCGTTCGCGCCGCCCGCCGATGCGCCGGTCGAGGTCGTGATGCCCAAGATGGCGATGCCCTCCGAGGGCTGGACCGACGCCGACAGGGCCGAGGCCGCTCTGAAGCGCGCCGATGAGGTGCTCGCGAACGTGCAGAAGGCGTACAGCCAGGCGAACACGCCGTTCCTCACCGACACGGCTCAGATGAAGCTGGTGCTGCCGAACGGCGAGATGGCCGAGACCATCGAGATGGCGTTCGGCAAGGGCAACGACACCCGCATCAAGCAGGGCGGCTTCCAGATCATCGTGGTCGGCGACACCTTCAACCTGGTGCCCGAGCGCCCGGCCGACCTCTACCTGAGCAAGAAGTTCCAGGGCGGCCTGGGCGACGCGATCGACGACGTCCTCGACGGCTTCGCGCTGCCTGTGCCCGACTTCGCGCTGCGCCACCCCGCCAAGGACGCCACCACGCTGGACGCCTTCGCGATGGGCGGCAACAAGAAGATGAAGGTCGTCGGCTTCCGCGAGCGCAACGGCATGCAGGAAGTGCTGATGACCAGCCAAGACGGCGACACGCTGGTCAGCGTCGATCCCAAGACGAGCTTCGTGCGCTCGATGCGCGCGATCATCCGTCCCGAGGGCCTGCCCACGGCCGTCGGCCTGGAGATCAGCATGAACCCGGTGGCCGAGGAGCCGAAGGCGCCGATCAAGTTCGAGGCCGGTTCCCGGAAGGCCGTGGCGTCGTTCGAGGACCTGTCGGCCCCGCAGCAGGCGCCCGTGCCCGAGAGCAAGGTCAAGGTCGGCGAGGCCGCCCCGGTGGCGAAGCTGAAGGACCTGGACGGCAAGGAAGTCGACATCGCCTCCTACAAGGGCAAGGTCGTCGTCATCGACTTCTGGGCGACCTGGTGCCCGCCGTGCCGCAAGGGCCTGCCGCTCCTGCAGCAGTTCGCCGACGAGATGAAGGGCAACGACAAGGTCGTGGTCTGCCCGGTCAGCACTCGCGAGAACGTCAAGGGCGACGAGCTGAAGAAGGCGATCACCGACTTCTGGTCGCAGCAGAAGTTCACGATGAAGACCCTGGTCGACGCCGACTCGTCGTTCATCACCGCATACGGCTTCGAGGGCATCCCCGCCTTCGTGATCATCGGGCCGGACGGCAAGCTGGTGGCGACGCACCTGGGCTTCGACCCGAAGCTGGTCGAGACGCTCAAGGCCGAGGTCACCAAGGCCCTCGCCGGCGCGTCCAAGTGAACGTGACGGCGGGTTCGCCCGCCGTGGATCGCGAAGTCACCCCGAGGCGCCGCCCCGTGCGGCGCCTCGGTGCTTTTGGTGCGCGTGCTGCGTAGCATCCGGGCGCGATGTCCGACCACGGCGAAACCAACGTCCAGCGCATCCCGCTGCCCCAGCTGGGCCCCGAGGCACGCGCCGCCGAGGCCAGGCGCGCGCGCCTGGCGCAGGCGCTGCGCGACGCCGGCGTCGCGGACGTCCGCGAGGGCCGCGCCGAGCGCATGCTCTACGCGACCGACGCCAGCATGTACCAGGTGGACCCGGTGGCCGTCGCGGTGCCGGCGGACGTGGCGCAGGGCGTGGCTGCGGTGCGCGTGGCAGCCGCGCAGGGCGTGCCGATCCTGCCGCGCGGCGGCGGCACCAGCCTGAACGGCCAGTGCGTCAACGCCGCGCTGGTGGTCGACTTCGGTGCGCATTGCCGTCGGATCCTCTCGGTGGACGACGCCGCCCGCAGCTGCTGGGTGGAGCCAGGCGTCGTGCTCGACCAGCTGAACGCGGCCCTCGCCCCACGGGGCCTCATGTTTGCGCCGGACCCGGCGACGTCCAGCCACAACACGGTGGCGGGCATGATCGGCAACAACTCGGCCGGCGCGCACAGCATCATGTACGGACGCACCGTCGAGAACCTGCTGGCACTCGACGTCGTCCTGGCCGACGGCACGCTGCACCGGCTGGCGGAAGGCGCCTGCGAGCGCGACCCGGCCCAGCGCGCGATCGCGCAGCGGATGCGCGACATCCTGGAGCCGCTCCGCGACGAGGTCCGCGCGAAGTTCCCGCGGATCCTCCGCCACGTCGACGGCTACAACTTCGACCTCTTCCTGGACCAGCTGGACCGCTCGACGCCCGGCACCTTCGACCGCGTGAACCTGGCGCACGTCGTCTGCGGCGCCGAGGGCACGCTGGCCACGGTGGTCGGTGCGGGCCTGGCGCTCGTGCCCACGCCGAAGGCGAAGGGCCTCGCCATCATGGGATTCGAGACGGTCGACGACTCGCTGGCCGCGCTGATGACGATGATCGACACCAAGCCGGCGGCCGTCGAGCTGGTGGACGACGTCATCATCGGCCTGGCCCGCCAGAACCGCGAGTACCGCGACTACGTCGACCTCATGCCGCGTCCGGCCGGCAAGCCCCTCGGCGCCGTGATGTACGTCGAGTACTTCGGGCAGTCGTTGGCGGAGGTCGAGTCGCAGCTGGCCGACCTGCGCGCCAAGCTCCCCGCGCAGCCGATGGAGCAGTACACGGACGCGACGCGCATGGCGAACGCCTGGCGCCTGCGCAAGGCCGGTGAGCCGCTCCTGCACGGCGTGCCGGGGCTCCGCAAGCCGCTCGGCTTCGTCGAGGACACGGCGGTCGATCCCTCGCAGCTGCCGGGCTTCATCCGCGACTTCAAGGCGATCCTTGCGCACCACGGCACGCAGGCCAGCTTCTACGCGCATGCGTCCGTCGGCTGCCTGCACATCCGGCCGATGCTGGCGCTGCACGACGCGGGCGACCGCCGGCGCATGGTCGAGATCGGCGAGCAGGTCACCGACCTCGTCGTGAAGTACGGCGGCGCGCTCTCGGGCGAGCACGGCTCCGGCCGTTCGCGCACCGCGCTGCAGCTGCGCTACTTCGGCGAGCCGATCTGCCGCGCGCTGGCCGCCGTGAAGGCCGTCTGGGACCCCGCGGGCATCATGAACCCGGGCATCAAGGTCGACGTCGACCGCGCGGACATGCCCATCGAGGACCTGCGCATCGAGCCGCACCCCGGCCGGCCCGTGCACGTCGACGTCGCGGCGACGTTCTTCGACTATGAGGACGAGGGCGGCTTCGGCCACGCCGTCGACCTCTGCAACGGCGCGGGCCTCTGCCGCCGCCTGCAGGGCACCGTCACGATGTGTCCCTCGTACCAGGCGACGCTCGACGAGCGCCACGCCACGCGCGGGCGCGGCAACCACCTGCGCCTGGCGATCACCGGCCAGCTTGGGCAGGGGGGCGCGCCGGACTGGAACAACCCCGACGTGCAGGAGACGCTCGGCCTGTGCCTCTCGTGCAAGGCCTGCAAGAGCGAGTGCCCCTCGAACGTCGACATCGCCAAGCTGAAGGCCGAGTATGCGGCGCAGGGCTTCGCGGCGGCCGGGCGCGTGCCGTTCCGCACGCGCGTCTTCGGGCATGTCCGCCGCGCGAACCGCGCCTTCTCGCGCGCCTGGCCGCTAGTGAACGCGCTGAACCGCCTGGGCCCGGTGCGCGCCCTGCAGCGCTGGGTGCTGGGGATCGACGAACGCCGCTCCATGCCGCCCGCCGCGCCTGCGCTGGACCGCTGGTACGCGAAGCGCGGCAGCCGTGCGCCGGCCGGGGCGCCGGTCGTGATCCTTTTCCCCGACTGCTTCACGATGTACAGCGAGCCGCGGATCGGCCAGGCGGCGATCGAGGTCCTCGAGGCCTTCGGCTACCGCGTCGAGCTGCCGCAGCTCGGGTGCTGCGGCCGGTCGCTCATCTCGACCGGCATGCTGGCCGACGCGGCCATCGAGTGCCGCGCG
Organism: Planctomycetaceae bacterium; assembly: GCA_947459855.1. Lineage (GTDB taxonomy): Bacteria > Planctomycetota > Phycisphaerae > Phycisphaerales > SM1A02 > UBA966. Next base: position 4,066 of record CANHFL010000108.1, read on the forward strand.
ACCGCGGAGGGCCTGATGGCCGCCGTCGAGCGCTCGGGCGCCGTCGCCGTGGTCGGCTGCGAGCCCAGCTGCATGAGCGCGATCCGCGACGACTGGCTGGAGCTCCGGATGGCGGTCGACCGCGACCGCCTGCGCGCGCTGGCCGCGAAGAGCTTCCTGGTCGAGGAGTTCCTCGACCGCCGCTGGGATGCGCACCCCGTGCGGCCCGCCGCGCCGGACTTCCCGTTGGAGCCCGTTGCGCTTCACGCCCACTGCCACCAGAAGGCGCTCTGGAGCGCCGAGAGCAGTGCGGGCATCTTGCGCCGCTACTTCGGGAAGGACCTTGCGGTGCTGCAGACCGGCTGCTGCGGCATGGCGGGCGGATTCGGCTTCGACGCCGCCAAGTACGACCTCTCGATGCGCATCGCCGAGCAGGGAGTCCTGCCCGCCGTGCGCGCACGGCCCGCCGCGACGGTGTGCGCGCCCGGCACCAGCTGCCGGCACCAGATCCACGACGGCGCCGCGCGCACGGCGCTGCACCCGGTGGAACTGCTCGCCAAGGTGCTGGTCGGCGGTCGCTAGAATCCGCGGCATGACCGACGCCGCCACCGACCCGCTTGCCCTCTCCATCGAGAGCGAGAGCGCCCAGATCGACATCCGCGGATCCAAGATCCTGGTGGTCGACGACAACCCGCAGAACCTCGAGCTGGTGCAGGCCTACCTCGAGACGATGCCGGTGACGGTCGCCACCGCGGCCGACGGCATGGCCGCGATCGCCGAGGTCGAGCGATTCCGCCCCGACCTGGTGCTGCTGGACGTGATGATGCCGAAGATGTCGGGCTTCGAGGTCTGCCAGAAGATCAAGGGCAATCCCGCGCTGCGGGACACCGTGATCATCATGGTCACCGCGCTCCACGAGGTGGGCGACTTCGAGCGCGCCGTCGAGTGCGGCTGCGACGACTTCCTGACCAAGCCGGTGAACAAGCTGGAGCTGGTCACCCGCGTCAAGAGCCTGCTGCGAGTCCGGACGCTGAAGCGGATGCTCGAGGAACTGAAGAAGTCCCGCTGACCGGCGGGCGCCCGCCGCGCCCCATTCAAGCCCGGGCCGCCCCCGCGCCGATGCCATGCAACGGCGGCGGAGCCGTCATCGCGTGCCGTGCGGCACGCCCGGGGCAGGAGGCCTCCCGTTCGTTCCCCAGGGAGCCCGCCATGCAGTCCATGTCCATCGTGCCCGCGTCCACCAAGAGCCAGGTCGTCGACCAGATC
>CANHFL010000109.1 GCA_947459855.1 Planctomycetaceae bacterium
CGGCCGCGTTCCTGGTGGCCGCCTACGTGGCGCTCACCGGTTCGCGGCTCGGCCACGTCCTCTGCGCCCGTCTGACGCCGCGCGTCCTGCTCGTCCTGGGCCTTGCCACCGTCGCGGCCTGGGTCTACAAGATCATCCTCATGCGCGGCGCGATGCCGTCGCTCCTTCCCTCATGACCCCACGCCACCCCGTCGTCCGTCTTGCCGTGCCGCTCGCCGCCGTTGCGTCGCTCGCGATGCTGGGCTCCTGCGGCATCTTCGGCATCGCGTCCAAGGTCGGCGAGGCGATCGAGGCCGAGAAGAAGATCGAGGTCCTGGCCAAGTACCGCGGGCTGGAGAACAAGACCGTCGCGGTGGTGGTGAACGCCGACCGCGGCACGCTCTACGACCACCCCGTCGTGGTCCCGCAGGTGGCATTCAACATCGCGGGCGGCATCCAGCAGCACGTGAGCGGTGCCAAGGTCATGAACTACCGCGAGTCGCTGGCGTGGTGCTACAAGACGCCCAGCTGGACGACGCTGCCCCTGGGCCAGGTGATCGACGACCTGGGCGTCGAGCGCGTGGTCTACGTGGATCTCTACGAGTTCCGCCTGAACCCGCCCGGCAACCGATGGCTCTGGGAGGGCATGGCCGGCGCCAACATCATGATCCTGGAGAAGGAGTCGCTGGACCCCGACGCCGCCGCCGAGACGTACGAGATGGTGGTCCGCTTCCCCGACCAGAAGGACCTGAGCCGCGAGAGCGCGCGCGAGGCCGACGTGCAGCTCGGCCTGGTCGCCCGCTTCACGCAGTCGGTGTCGAAGCTCTTCTACGACCACATGGAAGACAAGTACCCCGACAAGAAGATCAACCCGCGCTGAGCCGGGCCAACCGCCGATGACCGCCCTCGCACGTGCCATCCTCGCCTCGTTCGCACTCGCCGCCGCCTGCGCCGCGGGCTGCAACTACGCCACGCCCGCGCTGTGGGTGCTGCAGGGCCCGCCCAAGAAGCCCGCCGAGTACACGCTGCCGAAGGACCGCAAGACGGTCGTCTTCGTCGACGACCGCAAGAACGTGGTGAGCCGGCTGCAGCTCCGTTCCCAGCTGGCCGACGACGTCGGCACGGTGCTGCGGGACCAGGGCCTCGTGACCAACGTCGTCAGCGGCCGCGAGCTGATCGCCTTCGTGCGCCGCAACGAGACCGCGTCGAAGCTGGTCTCGATCGGCGAGCTCGGCCAGGCGGCCGGTGCCGAGGTCGTCGTCTACATCGAGATGCAGGCCTTCGCGCTCTCGCCCGACGGCGCGACCCCGCGGCCGACCGCGGTGGCGCGCGTCAAGGTCGTCGACGTCAAGGCGAAGGAGCGGCTGTTCCCCTCGATGGGCGGCGAGTCCGACGGCTTCGAGGTCAGCGTCGACATCGAGACGCTCACGACCGACTCGTACCGCACCTCCGCGGCGCGCCGCCGCATGGAGGACGCGCTGGAGAAGAAGCTGGCCGACCACGTGGCCAAGGTCTTCTACGAGCACGAGCCCTCCGGCTTCGGCAAGGGCGTGACGAACCCGGAACGCTGACGCGATGGCGCCGCTCCACCTGATCGATGCGGATGCATGCGCCGCGCCGCGGCTGCGGGCGATCGCGGCGGCCTCGGCCGGCGCGCCCTGCGCGCTGATCGGCACCGGCGAGGATGCGGCCCGCGCGGCGTCGTGCGGCGTCGCCCTGGCCGCGTCGTTCGCGCCGCCCGCGGGATCGATGGCGCTGGGCATGCGCGCGCTGCGGAACGCGCTGTCGCCCCTGGTCGGCCGTGCGGGCAAGGTGGTGACGTGGGGCGCGCGTGCCGACGAGGCCGCGCGCGGCTGCGGCTGGCGGCGCGAGGCCGTCGTGGAGCCGCTTCCCGCGTCGGTGAGTCCGGACGGCAGCCGAGCTGAGCTTCGCGCAGGCTGGGAGCTGGACGACGATCGCCCCGTGTTCCTGGCAATCGCATCGCCGGCGGCGTCGTGCGATTCACGCGTGGCGCTCGAGGTTGCCGCGCGGGTCGCGGTGGCGTCGCGCCCGGTGGCGCTGGTGGTGCACCCGGCATCGGCGCGGATCGCGCGCACGCGGGCATGGTCGTCGATCGCCGGCGCCGAGTGGCGGCTGATCGTCGACGAGCGTGCGGACGACCCCGAGCGCCGGGCGCCCGCGATCGACATCGGCGTGGCGTTCGACCGCCCGGCTTCGGCGCTCGCGGCCGGCGCGCGGGCGTCGGGCGGATGGGCGCGCTGGTCGGCGGACCTGGCGCACGGCATCCTGCGCGAGCCGGCGCCCGGCGACGCGTCCGGTGCGCGCGTGGCGCTGCGCGCCGGCATCCCGTTGGTGGTGGGGCAGTCGAGCCCGGCGGCGGCCCTGCTGGGCGGCCCCGTCCCCGAGTGCGCCTTCGCGGTGGGCGATCCGTCCGCGGGCTGCCGCGCCGCGGTGCGCCTGCTGGACGACCCGGCGTTGCGCGCCGACGTGCTGGCCCGTCAGCGCTCGGCGGCGGGCGTCGGCGCGGCCTGAACGGGGCCAAGCAGCGCCGCCGCGGCGTCGTGGTAGAGGACGCGCAGCAGGTCGGGTGACAGTCGCTTGCCGCGCAGCGGCGGCGCGTCGTGCGGGTGGCGGGCCGGGTCGACCATCGCCAGGTCGGGGTCCGAGATCGGGCTCTCCGCGTCCCAGTCGCCCTCCCAGAGCGTGCGCAGCGCCCAGTAGCGGCTGGCGTAGAGGTCGAACGCGCTCTCCTGGTCGCTTGCCTTCGCGGCCATCTCGGTCTTGTTGTCGCCGGTGCGCAGGTGGTCCTCGCTGGTGACGATGTCGCTGCCGAAGAGGATGCGGCCCCGCCACCGCTCCAGGAACGCGACGACGTCCTCGCGCGGGTGGCGGCTGATCTCGCGCACGATCCACTTGGTGGCGCTGGCGTCCAGGTGCAGGTTCGGGTGGCGCTCCAGCAGGCCCGAGAGGAACGCGAGGTCCTCGGGGAAGCCGCCCAGGTGCGCGACCATCCACGGGTTCGGGTAGCGGTCCAGCAGGCGCTCGAGCGGCTCGTAGTGCTGGCGCTTGATGCCGTAGCGCGAGGCATCCGCGTACTTCGTCGCGAACCACGTGTCGGGATCCGCCACGTGCGCCATCATCACCATGCCGAGCGACGCGGCCTCGTCCATCGCGGCAAGCCGATGCGGTGCGTCGAGCCGCAGCAGCGTTGGGTCGCCTGCCTCGGCGCCGAAGTCGATGCCGCGAGGCGCCGCCCAGAACTTGCAGAGGCGCGCGCCCTCGGCGTGGAAGTGCCGGATGCGCTCCAGGAACTGGCGTCCGTGCGCCGCGATTCGGTCGGGACTGCTGAAGTCGGGCACCGCGATGAACTGCACGCGGTCCCCCAACACGCGGCGGATCGTGGGGATGTCCTCGAGCCGCGTCATCGAGTGGATGCGCCGGATGCCGTAGAGGTCCATCGACTCGGCCAGGAGCGCGGCGGCGCGCTCGCCGTGCACGTGCGCGTGCGCGTCGATGATCGGGTGGGGCAGGCGCGCGAAGGCCTGTGACTCGGCGCGGTAGTCCATGCCGATCCGGTTGGACGGATTGACGAAATCGCCCGTGGCGGTGAAGCCCGGGCGCCTGGCAGCGGACATTGGGGCGACGCTCGTCATCGGCGCGGATCCTAGGCCGACGATGCGCGGTGCGGCGTGCGGCTGCGCGGGATCAGCGGCGCGAGCGCGTCTTCTTGGCGGCGCCCTTGCGCGTCGCGGCGGGCTTCGCGGTGGGCGTCGCGGCGCGCGTCGGCGTGCGGGGTGCGGCGGCCGTGCGCTCGGGCAGCGCGGCGGCGCGTGCAGGCGCGGCCGCGGGCACGGCGCGGCGCAGTGCAGCGGTCTCGCCGTCGCACAGGCATGCGGTGCCGGGCTTCGGATCGAGCAGCGTCGACGCATGGTGAACGACGCCGACGTAGATCTCGCAGTCGCCGTCGGTATCGACGTGGCGCGCGAGCTCGCAGTCGATGAAGCCGAGCGCGCGTGCGGGGACGGGGCATCCGCTCGGCGTGCGTGCGGTGATCATGCCGATGAACGGATCGACGCCCGGCGTCTGCAGTTCGAATGCGCGCGCGGCCAGGCGATCCTGCGGATCCAGCTGGCACACCGCGAAGCTGCGGCTGTCGCGGATGAGCGGGCTCAGCGCGTGGCCCTTCGTGACGGCGATCATCACCATCGGCGGATTGACGGAGCACTGCTGCACCCAGCGCACGATCGCCCCACCGCGCAGGTCCGCGTGGCCCGAGGTGAGCACGAAGAGTCCCGACGGGATGCGGTCCATGGCCGGCGCGACGTCAGTTCGCGCGGCCGGCACCCAGTCCATGGCATTCCTGTTGCGGGGGTTCACGGGTGGCGGGGCCTTTCAGGGCGTTGCGGAGCAGCAAGCACGGCGGATCCCACGCAGGACCCCAGCGGCTCTACGGATGCGGCGGTGGGGCGGTGTGGGAAAAACGCCGAACGACGTCCGAAGGATGATCCGGGACTGCTGGATTTCCACAAGATCATGCCGCGAATGGGGTTACGGCAAATGAATGCGGATTGGTTCGCGGACCCTGAAAGAAAAAGTGAAGAAAGTTGGGTCCAAAGGGGTGCGGTGTGTTGTCTGGTGGGGCAAAGTGGGGTACTGTGTGCGCCGGCGCTACAGGAGGCCCGCACCGTGCTCTTTCTCGGCGAATACGAGCACACCCTCGATCAGAAGCAGCGGCTGGCGATCCCGGCCGAGCTTCGCGAGGTGATGGACGAGAAGGTCCACGGTGAGGGCTTCATCGCAGCGCCTGGGACGAACGGTTCGCTCTGGCTCTGGCCCGAGAAGACCTTTGCCCAGCTCGCACAGTCCCTGGGCGGATCGCTGGTCAGCGACCCGCAGCTCCAGGACTTCGAGCGAATGATGTTCTCCCAGTCGGCCCGCGTGCCGCTGGACAGCGCAGGCCGCGTCCGAATCCCGGAGCGCCTGCTCCAGAGGTTCGGTCTCACGGGATCCATCATGATCCTGGGCGTCAGGGACCACCTCGAGCTGACGGACCCCGCCAGCTGGAAGCGCGAACAGGAGCGCCTCCAGCCGCTCACCGAAGAACTCTCGCGCCGCGCGCGGCTGGCCATGCAGGCCCCGCCGCACAAGGCGCAGACCTGAACCCCGCGGCCGACGGATTCGGCCGACAAGTGAAGACCTGTAAAGGACTTACGTGAGCGTGCGCGCTGGAGGAAGGCGCGTCCGGCTCACGGTGCCTGCCGGCTCCACGGATGGGGCAGGCAAGCATGGGACGCGCGCGATGGCGCCGCCGCCAGGGATGC
>CANHFL010000110.1 GCA_947459855.1 Planctomycetaceae bacterium
AGCGCCGAGAAGGCCATCGAGGTGCTGATGCACGAGCCGCAGCGCGTGCAGAAGCTGCGCGACAACGTCGCCTACGCCCGCAAGACGATCCGCGAGGCCGGCTTCGAGGTGCTGGAGAGCCCGACCGCGATCTGCCCGATCATCGTGCACGACACCGCGAAGGCGATCGCGATGTCGAAGCGCCTGCTGGAGCTCGGCGTGTTCGTGATCGGCTTCGGCTACCCGGTGGTGCCCGAGGGCCACGCCCGCCTGCGCTGCCAGGTCAGTGCGGCGCACGAGAAGACGCACCTGGACGCCTTCGGCGCGGCGCTCCGGCAGCTGCGCAAGGAATTTGCGTGATCTTCAGGCGTATCTACGACGCATCGCTCGCGCAGGCGAGCTACCTGGTGGGCTGCGGCGAGACGCGGCAGGCGATCCTCTTCGACCCCGAGCGCGACATCGACCGCTACGAGCGCGCCGCCGCCGAGGAGGGCGTGCGGATCGTCGCCGTCGCCGAGACGCACCACCACGCCGACTTCGTGAGCGGCATGCGGGCGTTCGCGGCCACGCGGCCCGTCACCCTATACGTCAGCGGCTGCGGCGAGCCCGCGGCCTGGACGCGCGAGGGTCCGTTCGCCGCCGGCGCGTCGGTGCGCTTCCTGGCCGACCGCGACGAGGTCGCCGTGGGCTCGCTGCGCTTCCGCGTGCGCCACACACCGGGCCACACCCGCGAGGCGCTCAGCTACGAGTACCTGGACGCGCAGGGCGCACCCGCCGCGCTCTTCAGCGGCGACTTCCTCTTCGCGGGCGACGTGGGTCGGCCCGACCTCGGGCGCCTGACCGCGGGCGGCATGACCGTGGAGGAGAGTGCCGAGGCGCTCCGCCGCAGCCTGGCGATGCTGGACGACATGCCCGACGGCACGCTCGTCCTGCCCGGCCACGGCACCGGCAGCGCGTGCGGCAAGGTGATCTGCCGCATCCCGCAGACCACCATCGGCATCGAGCGCATCATCAACCGTCCCCTCCGCGACCGCGAGGACGGGGCGCGCTTCGTCGAGGGGCTCCTGCGCGACCAGCCCGACCCACCGCCGTACTTCCACCGCGTGAAGGCCGCGAACGAACGTGGTCCGGCGCTGCACGACCGGGTGCCCGTTCCGGCCCGGATGGACGGCCCCGCCTTCCTGGCCGCCGCCGGCGATCCCCGTGCCGTGGTCGTCGACACCCGCGAGTGGTCCGCGTGGCTCGACGGCCACCTGCCGGGCTCGATCTTCGCGATGGTCGACCCGTACTTCGGCCCGACGGTCGCCAACTACGTCGAGGAGGGCGACCGCGTGCTCGTGGTCTGCGAGCCCGAGCGAGTGGAGGACATCGCGCGGATCCTGTACCGCGTGGGCATCGACACGCTGGACGGCTGGATCTCACCGCGCGACTACGGTGCGATCGACGAGGACGCGTTCGAGCAGCATGGCTTCGAGGAGATCGGCCCGCGCGAGGCCGCCCGTCGGCTGGCGACCGGCGAGTGGGCGCCGCTCGACGTTCGCTCGAAGTCCGAGTACCGCGACGGCCACGTCAAGGGTGCGCACCATGTGCCGTTCATCCAGCTGCCCGCTCACGTCGGCACGCTGGACCACGATCGCCCGCTGGTCGTCTACTGCCGCGGCGGCAACCGCAGCGCGCGCGCCTGCGCGTACCTGCGTCGTCACGGGTTCCGCGTCGCGAACATGCGCGCCGGTTTCTGGCCCTACGCGGGGCGCGGCTACCCGACCGAGTGACCGTGCCGCGGTGGCGCCAGGCGCGCCGCCCGGCCCGCTCAGCGCACGCTCAGCGTCGGCTGCACGTATCGCTGCCCCATCGCGGCCACGCTGATCTGGCTGGCCAGGCGCTGGCAGAGGGCATCGATGTCGCGGCCGAGCGCCGGGATCTCCCAGTTGCGCAGGGGGGTGCCCTCGTCGCAGTGGCGGCGGAGCGCCATGTGGATCGGCATGCTGCCCAGGAACGGCTGGCCCATCTGCTGCGCCATCAGCTCCGCGCCGCCGCGGCCGAAGAGGTCGTACTCCTTGCCGTCGTCGCCCACGAAGTAGCTCATGTTCTCGACGACGCCCAGGATGGGCACGCCCAGCTGCTCGAACATGCGCACCGCGCGGCGCGCGTCGTCCTGCGCCACGCGCTGCGGAGTGCACACCACCACGGCGCCCGTGAGCGGCAGCAGCTGCGACATCGTCAGCGCGACGTCGCCGGTGCCGGGCGGCAGGTCGATGATCAGGTAGTCGAGCGCGCCCCAGTCGGTCTGCAGCGCCAGCTGCTTGAACGCGCCGTGCGCCATCGGACCTCGCCAGATCAGCGCCTTGTCCGGGTCCACCAGCTTGCCCAGCGTCATCGTCTTGATGCCGTGCACCTCGAAGGGCAGCAGCATGTTGCCGCGCGCGGCGGTGGGGATGTCGTCCAGTCCCATCAGCGTCGGGATGCTGGGGCCGTAGATGTCTCCGTCCAGCAGGCCCACCTTCGCGCCGAAGCGCGCAAGGCCCACGGCCAGGTTCGCGCTGACGGTGCTCTTGCCGACGCCGCCCTTGCCCGCGCCGACCGCGATGATGTTCTTCACCAGCGGCAGGGGGTTGCCGCCCTCGCGGGCCTTGTCGTTCGCCTTTCGCACGTCGGCGGTGAACTCGATCTCCAGGCGGCCGAGCGGCTCGCCGGTCTCGACGGCCTTCTCGCGCACGGCCTGGTCGATGTCGCCGCGGATCTTGTCCTTCATGGGGCAGGCGGGGGTGGTCAGTTCGATGACCAGCTTGACGTCGTTCCCGTCGTGCAGCACGTCCTTGACCATGCCCAGCGTGACCAGGTCCTTGCCCAGGTCGGGGTCCTTGACCGTGCGGAGGGCGTCGTGGAGGTGCTTGGACGTAAGGGCCATAGTCCGGCAATCGTAGCCCGTCCGGCCGTTCCGACCGCGAACCGGTGGCGCCAGGCCTTCCCCGACCCGCAGGTCGGCAATACGCTGTCGCTGCCCGCCGTTCGGCAGGCATCCCCGCAGGAGGAATCACCGATGCCCCGTCGCATGCCCGCCATCGTCCCGCTGGTCGCCTTTGCCGCCCTGGCCACTGGCGTGGCTGCCGAGCCCCCGGCCGCCGCGCCCGCCGCGCCGCCGCTCGGCGGGCCGCCCGTTGGCGCGGGCGCGAAGGAAGGCGGTGGTGCGTTCGGCGACATGGGCATGCGCGGCAAGGATGGCCCCGCCGGGCGCCCGGCCGAGCGACGCAACCTGGAACTCTGGAAGCAGGCGATGGAGGCGACGCTTGCCGCGGGCACGCCCGAACTGCAGGCCAAGGTGAAGCAGATGCGCGCCGACTTCGAGACGAAGATGAAGGCCTGGCGCGAGGAGCACGGCGACGAGATGCGCCAGCTCGAGCAGCAGGTGAAGGACTCGATCGCGAAGGATGCAGGTGAGACGAAGAAGCCCGGCCGTGCGGACGCCGTGCTGTTCCGGAAGATGCAGGAGCTCCGCGCGACGCAGCCGAAGGTCGAGGACCTGCAGCAGCTGATCTGGGGTGCCCTGACGCCCGACCAGCAGGGCGCGTTCAAGGCGAAGTACGACGCCCTCCAGAAGGACGCGGCGGCGAAGAAGGAGCAGCGCAAGGATTCCAAGGACGCGAAGAAGGGCCCCGCGCCCGGCGAGCGCGACCCGATGCTGCCCGGTGGCGAGACGCCGGGGAAGCGCCCCAGCAACGACAAGCCGTTCAACTTCGACGATCCGACGCCACCGGCCGGGACGAACCCGAACGGCGACGGGAAGCCCTCCGGCAAGTGATGTCCTTCGGGGGCGCCTGTTGCGCGGTGCCGCGTTCGCGGCCGCCTGCTCAGCTGCCGCCCGAGATGATGACGTCGTCGAAGCGCTGTGCGACGTTCGGGCCGTCGGGGTTGTTGGTCCCTCCGGTCACGATGTCGCCCCTGGGCGCCGTCGACGTGCCGTAGCCTTGCGCCGCACTGCAATAGATCCCGTCGGCTCCTGCGCTGATCAGGAAGTAGCGTCCGCGCGGCGTACCGGCCCAGACGCGGTCCGCATCGCCTGCATTGCCGCCCTGCACACCCATCGCGGGATGCCGGATCAGCTGGCCGAGCGTGAGGTCCCGCGCCGCCTTGCCGGACTGGCCGCCCGCGGCGCCGGTGTTCAGGATCGAGTACTTCGTGGCGTTGGCCGAGGTCTGGTCGACGTTCATGTCGCCCAGGCCGGTCGAGAGCGTGTAAGGCAGCATGCCGGCGCGCGTGAACTGGCCGGGGTCCGCATTCGCGCCGGTTCCGCGCGCGACCAGCGCGCCGATGCCGCGCGCCTGGCGCACGAAGATGATCGGCTGGCCCCACGCATCGACCAGGTCGGGCAGCAGGCCCGCGCCGGCGGTGTCCATCGCGGCGCCACCCGGCTGCATCTGGCCGCCGGCCTTGGAGAATTCACGGCCCTTCGGCGCGTAGAACGCGTCGTACTTGCGGCCGTTGCGCGTCGGGCCCTCGCCCATGCGGTCGCCGTTGACCTTGATCCTGAAGTCCGGCTGGTTCGCTGCGGTGAACGTGAGTTCCGTGCCGGGGTAGCTGGCGTAGTCGCTGTCCGAGGGCAGGCGGTAGCCGCCCATCAGCGAGAGCAGGGCGTTCTCGGTGCTGCTGATCGCGGGCACGTCGGAATCGCCGTTGCCCATGTAGTTCTCGGGGACCACGCCGGGGTACTCGCCGAACTCCTGGAAGTACGCGTCGCAGGCCTTGGCGAATTCCTGCATCGTGCCCGTGGTCGTGGTGGCGCGGGCTCGCTCGATCACCTTGCCCAGCGCGGGCAGCAGCAGGCCCACCAGGAGGGCGATGATGCCGATGACGACCAGCAGCTCGACGAGGGTGAAGGCGCGGCGGGCCTGGCGGGGGATGCCTGCGGTGGCCGCTGTTGCCGGGGTCTGGATGGTCGTCATGTCGGGGTGCTCCTCGAACGAAGTATACGGAAGCGGTTTTGCGGTTGATCCCGGTGTGGGTCACGTGCCGGGGATTCCGCCGGTCTGCCGCAGTCCCTCGTAGACGGCGCACGCCGCCGCGGTGGCCAGGTTCAGGCTGCGGGCGCGCGCGACGGGCAGCATCGGCAGCGTCAATCGGTGATCGGGCCCGTAGGTCGCGTCGACCCATGCATGCAGTTCGTCGGGCACGCCGCCGTTCTCCTGTCCGAAGAGCAGGTAGTCGCCGGGCTGGAAGCCGGCCTCCCAGTGCGGGCGCCCCGCCTTCGTGGTGTAGAGCCACAGGCGCGCCGGGCGCTCGGCGGCCACGAACGCGTCCCACGA
>CANHFL010000111.1 GCA_947459855.1 Planctomycetaceae bacterium
CGCGCGTGGCCGCGTGGAAGGCGGAGCGTTTCGCGCGCGAAGGCGGCAGCGCGGTCGACCTGTGCTGCGGGATCGGGGGCGACCTGGCGGAGATCGCGCGCCGTGTGCCGGCGACCGGCGTGGACCTGGACCCCGTGCGCGCGTGGATGGCGGGGCGGAACGCCGGCGTGGCGGTGGCGTGCGCGGACGCAACGGCAGACGTGCGCGGGGAACCGCTGGCCCATGCCGACCCCGCGCGCCGCGACGGCGGCGACCGACGCATCGTGCGCAGCGCGGACCTGCTGCCGCCGCTCGCCGAGATCCGGCGCGTGACCGCACGCTGCCGCGGCGCGGCGGTGAAGCTGGGTCCGGGCATGGACCTGGCGGCGGACGAGGTGGGCGCCGGCGACGAAGTCGAGTTCATCTCCGACGACGGCCAGCTGGTGCAGCAGGTGCTGTGGACGGGCACGCTGGCCGGGCACGCGGGCGCGCGCACGGCGACGCGGCTGGGCGCGGGCGCGGCGCGCACCGTGACGGGCGAGCCGCAGGCACCGCCGCCGACCGGCCGGCACGGCGCGTTCGGTGCGGCGATCCTGGTGCCGGATCCGGCGCTCGAGCGCGCGCGCCTGCTGGGCGCGCTGGCCGCGCCGCACGGGCTGGCCGAGCCGGCGCCGGGCCTCGGCGTGCTGACCGCGGCGGACGTGCCGGTGCACGCCGACGTCGCGGCATGGTTCGAGCGGTTCGCGATCGTCGAGGAGCTGCCGGCGCGCGAGGCGACCGTGGCCGCGTGGCTGGCGGCGCGCGGCGCGGGCATCGTGACCGTGCGCACGCGCGGCGGGGCGTGCGACCCCGACGCGTGGCAGCGCGCGCTGCGCGGGCCGGGGGACGAGCCGTGGACGGTGTTCGTGCTGCGCGTGGGCGAGGCGCGGCGGGCGTTCGCGGTGCGGCGGACGTGAGCCGGCGCGGGACGCCGCGGCGCGCCGCGGGCGCGCGTCAGGTCGCGGCCGGGGTCCCCAGGAAGTCCGTGTGGGGGCGCGCGTGCGCGGGCGGGGCCACGTCGGGCAGGCCGCTCATCACGTGCGAACCGACGACGCGCTGCAGTTCGCGCGGGTCGACGCGGGCCAGCGCCTCGGCGAAGCCGGGGTCGAACTGCGCACCGGAGCAGCGCACGACCTCGGCGACCGCTTCGGGCATCGGGCGCGCCTTGCGGTAGGTGCGGTTGGTGGTCATCGCGTCCAGCGCGTCGGCGACGGCGACCAGGCGGCCGAGCCGCGAGATCTCCATGCCCGGCGTGCCGTTCGGGTAGCCGCGGCCGTCGAAGCGCTCGTGGTGCTCGAGCACCCCGGGCAGCAGGTCCGCCATCTGCGGGATGCCCTTGAGGATCGCGTGCCCGATGACCGGGTGCGCGGCGATCTCGCGGAACTCCTCCTCGGTCAGCCGGTCGGTCTTCCGCAGCACCCCTTCGCTCACGCCGATCTTGCCGATGTCGTGCACCAGGCCGCAGAGGCGCGCGCGGGCGGCTTCCTCGTCGTTCAGGCCGGCGGCGCGCGCGATCAGCCACGCGTACTCGGCCACGCGCGCGGAGTGGCCGCGCGTGTACGGGTCCTTGGCGTCGATCGCGGCGATGAGCGCCTGCAGGGTGCCGTCGAACATCGCGCGCTGCTCGGCCTCCAGGCGCTGCGCCATGCGCGAGCGCTCCATGTTCGAGAGCGCAAGCGCGGCGACGCGGCCGATCGAGCGCGCGAGCGCGGCCAGCGTCTCGACGGGCACCTGCTTCTGGCCGTGGTCGGCCAGGTAGATCATGCCGAAGAGCCGGTCGCCCAGGTCCACGGGCACGCAGATGCACTGCCGCTGGTTGAACGCGGCGATCGACTGCGCCACGGTCTGGCCGAAGTCGGCCTGCTGCGTGTCGCCGATGATCACGGGGCCGTTCTTGGCCCTGCGCAGCACCGAACGGCTGAATCGCTGGCGCCCGGCGTCGGGGCCGCGCGAGGCCAGCACGCGTATCTCGGTGAAGTCGGAGGACGGCCGCACGAACGCGGCATCCTCGAAGCCGGTGGCGGTCGCGATCGCGTCGACGGTGGCGCGCGCGACGGCATCCTCGGTCTCTGCCAGGTGGATGTCCTGGCTGGCGGCGAGCACGGCCTCGAGCTGCGCGGCGGTCAGCGCGGCCGGCGCCACGGGCTCGACCCACTCGGTGTCGGTGGCGGTGCTGTCTGCGATGATCGTGCTGGCGGGCTGGTCGGCGCCGCGGACGATGAACTCGAGCGCGACGGGACCGAAGTCGACGCGGTCGCCGGACTCGAGCGGCAGCGACTGGTACGGCCGCAGCGGCACGCCGTTGACGCGCGTGCCCGACGAGCTGCCGCGGTCCAGGATGCGCCACGCACCGCGGTCGGCGCCGTCGGCGACCCACTCGAGCAGCGCGTGCTCGCGGCTGACCGCAACGTCCGGCAGCACCAGCGCGTTCGTGTTCGAACGGCCAACCCGCACCGGGCCCGGCGGCTGGAGCCGGAACCGGACGTCGCTTGCGCCGCCGCGGGAGATGAGCCAGAACTGGTCCATCGGCAGCACTAGGATCGGCACGGCGCCGGGCCGCATCCAGCACTATTCCACGGGAAAGCCGCGATTCCCGGCCACGGCTATCATTTTTCGGCCGTCGCCGCGTGTTGCGGCGCCGTCCACGAGCAACACGGAGTTTCCCCCATGGCCGGAGCCGACACCTTCACCTTCACCGCCCAGAACTTCCAGTCCGAGGTCCTGCAGTCCGACGTCCCCGTGCTCGTCGACTTCTGGGCCGAGTGGTGCGGCCCCTGCCGCATGCTGGGCCCGACCATCGACCAGCTGGCCACCGAGATGAAGGGCAAGGCCAAGGTCGGCAAGCTGGACATCGACGCCGCGCAGGAGCTGGCATCCAGCCTGGGCATCCAGTCGATCCCCACGGTCATGGTGTTCAAGGGCGGCAAGCTCGTGAACAAGTGGGTCGGCATCCGCCCCAAGAGCGACTACGCCACCGCGCTGGCCTGAGCCCGCGCGGCGCCGAGTGCGCCGCCCCGGCCACCCGTCCACGCATGGTTATCAATCCGCGGACGCCCCTATGGGCGTCCGCGGCTTTTCGCTATCATCCGCACTCTTCCCCGCGGAGCCCCCATGGGCCGAGCGGCATGCAGCTGGGCCTGTAGCTCAATTGGAAGAGCGCTTCCATGGCATGGAAGAGGTTGTCGGTTCGAGCCCGATCAGGTCCACTCCGCCAAAGAAACGAGCCCCGGCACATGCCGGGGCTCGTGTCGTTTCTGGCGGGGTGCGGTCGGCTCAGTTCACCGAGCCCGTCCCCGTGTAGCTCACCGCCATGGTCGGCAGTGCGCCGCCCGCATCCATGCGGAGGGTCTTGGTGGCCGGGTAGGTCAGCCACGCGCCGGGGCGGCCCGACTCGCGCTTCACGTAGGCCGAGGTGCCGTCGCTGAAGGAGACGGTCACGCCGTCGATGCCCGCGTCGAAGCTGAAGCGCCAGACCATGTTCGCCCCGACCTGCCGCCCGCTGGCGACCACGCGGTCGCCCCAGGAGGGCTGCTTGGCGTAGACCACGCCGCCCGTGGCGGTGCCGACCTTGGCCGCCAGCTCGTCGAGCACGGTGTCGAACACGGCACGGTCCGCCGGCGGGTTGTAGAGCGTGGGGTCCACGCCCTGCTGCCACGCGTCGCCGTTCCAGAAGAGGAAGGTGTTGATGCCGCTCACGCCGAGCTGCAGCACCATCTCGTCCCAGTACGGGCTGGAAGCGAAGCCGACCTCGATGCCAGGCTCGGACCACAGGTCGCCCCAGCTGCGGTTGGCCACCCAGGCGAACTTGGGCCGCTGGCCGCTCAGCAGCATGCCGCGGATCTTGTGCACCTCGAGCCGCAGCGAGACGAACGCATCGCCGGCCGCCGGGTAGTCCTGCGTGCTGATCGACGCGATGCGCGACGGCGTCAGCATTCCGTAGAACTCATTGGTGTCGTGGGTGCCGAAGCCGGCGGTCGCGTAGCGGTCGAGCTTGCCGGTGATGTCCGGGGTCACGTATGCAGCCTGAACCGGCATGCTCTGGTAGTTGCTGACGGTGGCCGCGGGGTACGCAGCCTTGATCGGCTCGTACACCGCCGCGTTCATCGCCGCGTCGAAGCGGCCGGCCATCACCTCGGTCCACTGGTAGTAGAGGGGCGATCCCCAGTACATGGCGGACGTGGAGCTGATGTCCGTGGGCAGCCCCAGCTGGCCCGCGAGGGTGGCCCAGCGCGGGTCGGCCTGGATGGCGGCCCATGAGCCGGCGACCGGCATGAAGTGCGTGGCGTGCAGCGTCGTCTCGTTGTCGAAGACGAAGCCGTCCACCTGCACGCCGCGGGACTTCAGGCCCTGGAGCAGCGTGTTCATGCGGTTCTTCACGGCCACGATGCCGTTGTCCATCCACGGGCCGCGCTGGTTGGTCAGCGTGTCGGTGTAGGTCGTGGTGGTGACGGGGACGAGCGTGGCCGTGGTGCGCTTCTTCTTGCCCGTGCCGGTGGTCGTGTACTTCCACACGTATGTCGTGGTGGTCGTCGGCGTGCGCACCAGGCATCGGTCGGCCGGGTTGTCGGCCAGGTCGTTGACGTAGAAGAACATCAGCAGCCAGCGGTCGCCGGCGGGCCTGGCCATGATGTTGCGCGCAACCACGTCGATGTTGGAGTCCAGCGTCACCCAGACCATGGGCGACAGGTTCGGCGTGGCGACGGGGTCCGCGGTGCCCCACGTGTGGGCACGGAACGGACCGGCGAGCGCGGCGCCGGCCAGGCCCGCGGCGGCGCAGGCCGCGAGGAGCGCGCGGCGCGCGACGTGCGCAGTGCGAGGACGCGGCGAGCGCGCCGCCGTGTGGTCGGGACGATCGGTGCGGTGGAGACCGGAAGGAACGGAGTGCATGGAGGTAGCCCTTTCCCCGGCGGGAACGCCCCATGCAGACGGTCAGGTTGTCCGTGTTGTCCAGCGCGAGACGCTCGCGGCGGTGCCTGGTGGCGTGGCCCGCGTCTGAACAAGGTGTCGCAAGACCTTAGGCGGCGAGGGGAACGATGCGCGCGGAAACGCCCCGTTTTTGCCGACGAAATCGGCAACGCGGACCTGCGGCGGCAACGAGGGGAACGCGCGCCGCGCGATACGCTCCCCTGCCATGGACACCGGATGCTTCATCGGCGGCGCCTTCGGGCCCGCGGCCTCGGGACGCACGTTCACGGTCCGCAACC
>CANHFL010000112.1 GCA_947459855.1 Planctomycetaceae bacterium
CCCGCTTTGCAACCTGAAGGGCAGCACGCTCTACGAGGGCTCGGGGAGTTCCAAACCGCTCCTGAACGTCCGGTCGGGGACGGCGTTCGAGGGCTCCGGGACGTCGAAGCCGCTCTTCAACGTGCGCTCTGGCAGGGTCTGCGCGGGCTCGGGTTCCTCGGAGGTCCTGTTCAATGTGTCCGGGACCAAGCTGTTCCGGGGCTCCGGCAGTTCGGACCCGGTCCTGAACTGGAACGGCGACCGGTTCGGCGATGCTGAGCTCGCGGCCGTCGTCTGGCTGGCGCAGCACCCGTACTGAACCACATGCCCGCGCGCTCCGTAGGATCCGGGCCCATGCACGCAGCGAAGCGGGTCTCCCTCCTGTCGGTCCTCGCCTTGGCCGTCGTGCCGGGCTGCGTGCGCGAGGTCCTCAGCGGGACCGATCCCGAGGCGCGCGCGCCGCGCGTCAGCACGGACACCAGCAAGAACGAGGTGGTGGTCACGATCCCGTGGATGCCCGCGCCGCAGCCTCGGCTCCTCTTCAAGGACCAGCTGACGCGTGCCGAGGCGGTGTTCTCGCGGTCGCCGGACCGGGTCACGCACTTCACGGTGCGCAGCGTCGCGGGCACCACGGCGCTGGTCGACCTTCGCACGAAGGCGTCGGCCGACGAGACGCTCGAGTTCACCTACGAGGTCCTGAAGCTGCCCTCGGACTACTCCGTGGACGTGGTGATCCCGATCCGCGCGTCGGGCCCACGCCCGGCGTGCGACGTCGCGGTGAACGGCGCCCCCGTCAAGGTCGCGCCCGACACCGAGGTCGTTGCGGTGATCCTCTCGCGCGACGCACCCACGCGCATCGTCGTCACGCCCCGCCCGGTCGCGCCCGCGGCGGCCCCGGTAGCATCGACCCGACCGTCCGCAAGCACCAAGCAAGGAGCCCCATGAACCGCATCGCCATCCCGCTGTCCGTCCTCATCCTCGCGACCGGCCTTGGATTTGCCGCCGATGCCGACGACCAGAACGAGCTCACCGGCGCCGAGAAGGCCGCGGGCTGGGTCCTGCTGTTCGACGGCGACCACGCCGGCGAGCACCTCCGCGCCTACAAGGGCGACAAGGTGCCCGACGCATGGAAGGTCGAGGACGACTGCCTGGTCCTCCGCGGCAAGGGCGGTGACCTGGTCACGAAGGACGAGTACAAGGACTTCGAGTTCTCGATCGACTGGAAGATCAGCGAGGGAGGCAACAGCGGCATCATGTGGCGCGTGACCGAGGACCACGGTTACCCGTGGGAGACCGGTCCCGAGATGCAGGTGCTCGACGACGCCAAGCATGCCGACGGCAAGAGCCGCCTGACCTCGGCGGGTGCGTGCTACGCGCTGTACCCCGCCCCCGAGGGCGCGGTGAAGCCTGCCGGCCAGTGGAACACGGCCCGCATCCTGGTCGTCGGCCCCAAGGTGACCTACACGCTCAACGGCGTCACGACCGCCGAGTTCGACATGTCCAGCCAGGAGTGGAAGGACAAGCTCGCGGCCAGCAAGTTCAAGTCGATGCCCGACTTCGGCAAGCGCCCGGCCGGCCACATCGCGATCCAGGACCACGGCGACGTCGTCTGGTACCGCAACATCAAGATCCGCCCGATCGGCGCGCCGGCGGCCGCCCCCACGCCCGCCGCGGCGCCGCAGGCCCCGAAGTCGACGGCGACCACCCCCTGACGCAGCCCCGGTCCGGGCCGCTGGCCGGCCCGCGGAGCGGACGCATGCCGTTGATCCCCGCACTGCTCGCGATCGCCCTCGTTGCCGCACCTGCGGACGGGGGCGATCGCGCTTCCATGGTGCGCGGGCAGGACCGGTTCGACCGCGTCGAGAGCGTCGAGGAACTGCGTGCGCTCGAGGCCGAGGTGGAACGCGTAGTCCGCGAGGTGCGGCCTTCGGTGGTGCTGCTGCGCACGCAGGGCGGCGGCGATGGGCCGTCATCGGGCACCGGCGTGGTGATCAGCGCCGATGGGCTGGTGGCCACGTGCGGGCACGTCGGCGGCAGGTCCGGCCGCCGCGTCGAGGCCGTGCTGTCCGACGGCACGGTGCTCCGTGGGCGTGCGCTGGGGCAGGCGAACGACGGCCCGCTGGACTGCGGCCTGCTGCAGCTGGACACCCAGGGGCGCATGCTGGACGCGGTTCCGCTCGGCACCAGCGGCGGGCTGGCGCAGGGGGACTGGCTGGTCGCGCTCGGTTACACGCAGGGGCCGCCCGAGGAGCAGCGTCCCGCCCTCGTGCGCGTCGGCCGCGTGCTGCACGCCAGCCCGAGCGAGGTGCTGTTCGATGCCCCGATCGATGCGGGCGATTCCGGCGGCCCCAGCTTCAACCTGCGCGGCGAGGTGGTGGCGCTGAATGCGCGCTGCGGCCACCAGCCTTGGGAAAACGCCGCCACGCCGGTCGACCGTTTGCGCGAGCGCATCTGGGAGTTCCGCGCCGGCCACGACGAGACCGCGATGGTGCTGCCGTTCACGAGTTCCGACGAACCGGTGCGGACCAGGTTCGTGACCGGGACGTCGCCGGACGGGCGCCTGGCGGTGCAGCGCAGCACGCCGCTGCGGCCCGTCGCGGATGCGGCGCTGCGGTCGATGTACCGCGTGATGCGCGGCGGCGGTGCGGTGGCGGTCGCCACGCGCATCGACGATGCCGGCCACGCGGTCGCGAAGGCATCGCTGCTGGCGGACCGTGCGGTCGGCGCCGCGGTGGCGCTGCAGGATGCGGCCGGCGCGGACGTCGCGGCCCGTGTCCTGGGAGTCGATCCGCGGCTCGACCTGGCATTGCTGGCCGTCGAAGGCGACCCGGTTCCGGGCATCGACCTGGGGTGGAACGGTGCGGTCGAGCCGGGCGCGGTGCTGCTCTCGCCGCGCTTCGGGCCGAACGGACCTGCGCTGGGATTCGCCGCGATCGAGGAGCGCGAGAGCGACCGGGAGCCGTGGGGCGGCCCGTACCTGGGCGTCCGCAGCGAGCCACTGGAACCTGCCGAGGCGAGGGAGCTGGACCTGAAGGTCGGGCTGCGCGTCGACGAGGTCGTGCCCGGGAGCGCCGCCTCGGAAGCGGGCGTGCGCGTCGGCGACGTGATCGCGTCGATCGACGGTCGGCCGCTCGGCGGGCGCACCGCGCTGCGGCGCGCGATCCTGCAGCGTGAGGTCGGCGACCGCGTGGAGCTTGGCGTCGTCCGTGGCGGTGAGCGGCTGCAGGTGGTGGCGACGCTGGCGCGGCGCGAGGACATGCCGGGTGCGCGCCCCATGCGCCGCGGCAACACGACGACGCCGATCTCCGGGGTCTCGACGGGATTCGGCCGCGTGCTGGCGCACGACGCGAACGTGTGGCCGGAGCAGGTGGGTGGGCCGCTGCTCGATCTGGACGGTCACGTGCTCGGGATCAACATCGCGCGGTTCGACCGCACCGCGACGCATGCGCTGCCCTCGGCCACGGTGCGCGACGCGGTGCACCGGTTGCTGCAGCGCCGCGAGCTCACGACGCCGGCTGGGGTGCCGGCGGGGACGCGATCCCCGCCGAACGCAGAAGCTCCGTGAGGAACGGCGGCAGGGGATCGGTGACCGATGTCCTGGCGCCGGTCTCGGGGTGGTCGAACGAGATCGTCCAGGCGTGGAGCGCGATCGGCTGGGGCGCGCGGCCCTTCGGCGGACGGCTGGTGTTGGGCGGCAGGTCGACGCGGTAGACGCGGTCGTTCACGACGGGGCATCCGAGCTCCGCCATGTGGGCACGGATCTGGTGCAGGCGGCCCGTCTCCAGGTCGACCTCGAGCAGCGTGCGGCCGTGTCCGGTGCCGAGGGTGCGCCACCGCGTGATCGCATGCTCGACCGCGGGTCCGCCGCCGCCGCGACGCACCAGGGCGACCTTCATGTCGCCGCGGCGCGCCTCCTCGATGGGCAGGGTGATCTCGCCGTTCTTGGTGGGCGGCCGTCCCTCGACCAGCGTCAGGTACCGCTTGCCCACGGTGCGCCCCGCGAACTGCGCGCGCAGGCGGTCGTAGGACGCCGCGTCGCGCGCGACGACGACGGCGCCGCTCGCGTCGCGGTCCAGGCGGTGCACCAGGCCCCAGTCGCGGGGCTCGCCCAGCGGCGCAAGGTCGCGCGCGTACAGGGCGAACAGGCCGTTCATCAGGCTGTCGTCGCGGTGCCCCAGCCCCGGTTCCGTCACGATCCCGGCGGGCTTCGACGCGACGATCATCCGCGGATCCTCCAGGAGGATCGCGGGACGGATGGCGGGGTTGGGAACCGGCTGCGGCATGGTCCGTATGATCGCGATGGTAACGAGGCGGCGCCCGCCGCGGCACGCGATGCGACCAACCGACCCCACGATCCTGCTGAGCTTCGACGTCGAGGAATTC
This sequence comes from Planctomycetaceae bacterium, assembly GCA_947459855.1. Classification (GTDB taxonomy): domain Bacteria; phylum Planctomycetota; class Phycisphaerae; order Phycisphaerales; family SM1A02; genus UBA966. The sequence goes on from CANHFL010000112.1 coordinate 4,363, forward strand.
GACGCGCCGCTCGAACGTGGCCGCGATCTCTCGATGGAGCAGCAGATGGAGGTCGGCGGGCGCGGGCAGGCGCGCGTGCTGGACATGCTGGACCGGCTGGGCGTGCCGGCCACCATGTTCACGACCGCCAGCTTCGCCGCATGGCACCCGGCGCTGCAGCGGCGCGCGGCGGCGAAGCACGAGATCGGCAGCCACGGGCGGGTCCACCGCACGTTCGAGAACGCCGACCTGGCGATCAGCCGCCAGGCGCTGCGCGCGTCCAGCGGGCAGGAGGTGCTCGGCTTCCGTCGCGCGCGCCTGCAACCGACGGACCCGCAGGCGATCCTGGACGCGGGCTACCTGTGGGACAGCTCTGAGAACCCCATCTTCCTGCCTGGCCGGTACAACAACCTGACCAAGCCGCGCGTGCCGTACCGCAAGGGCGCGCTGGTCGAGCTGCCCATCTCGGCAAGCCCCGCGGTGCGGTTCCCGCTCTTCTGGCTGGCGTGGAAGAACTTCCCGATGGCGTTGGTGCGCGACGCGAGCGCGCGCTGCCTTGAGCACGACGGGCTGCTCAACGTGTTCTGGCACCCGTGGGAGTTCCTCGACCTGGCGACGAGCGGCCTGCCGCGCTACATGCGTGCGGTCGACGGTGAGCGCGCCTGCGATCGCTTCGCGTCGTACGTCGACTGGCTGCGTCCGCGCGGGCGCTTCGGCACGTTCACGCCGTGGGTCCGGGCGCACGCTGCGTCGATATGATCCGCGCATGACGCGCGCGGTGCGAATGCCGATCTTCCTGGTGCTTGGGGGTGTGCTGGCGGCGTGCCCCGTTGCGGCTGCGGCGCGTGCGGCGCGCGCGGCGGACCA
>CANHFL010000113.1 GCA_947459855.1 Planctomycetaceae bacterium
GCCGTGGCTGCAGTCCCGATGCGCGTCAGCGCTTCGAGAACTGGTAGCGACGACGGGCGCCGGCCTGGCCGTACTTCTTGCGCTCGACCTTGCGGGCGTCACGGGTCAGGAACCCGTTCTCGCGCAGGATCGGCTCGAGGCCGCCGTCATAGCTCATGAGCGCACGGGCAAGGCCCATGATCATCGCGCCGGCCTGGCCGGTGAAGCCGCCGCCGCACAGGCCCGCGGTCACGTCGACCTTGCCCTTCATGCCGGTCTTCTCGAGCACCGCCAGGACGGCCTTGCGGTCGCGGTCCTCGGTCAGGTAGTCGTCGAGCGGCTTCTCGTTCATCTTGATGTCGCCGTTGCCCGCGCGGACGCGCACGCGCGCGATCGCGGTCTTGCGGCGGCCGGTGCCCCAGAACCAGCCCTTGCTGTCGGGGCCCTTGATTGCCTTCACGGTGGTCGTCTCGGTGGTCATCGTTCAGTCCTTTGCTTCAGGCGCTCAGCGGCGGGCCTGGGGGAAGTCGAGCGCCTTGGGCTGCTGCGCGGCCATGCCGTGCTCGGTGCCCTTGATGACGCGCAGGTTGCGGCGGATGCGACGGCCGAGGCGGCCGCGGGGCAGCATGCGGGTGATCGCCTCTTCGACGACCATCTCCGGCTTGCTGGCCATGAGCGTCTCGTACGTGCGGACCTTCAGGCCGCCCGGGTAGCCGCTCCAGCGCTTGATGCTCTTGGCGACGAGCTTGTTGCCCGTCAGCTTGATCTTGTCGGCATTGAGCACCACGACCGCATCGCCCATGACGTTGGGCGTGTAGTCCGGGCGGTGCTTGCCCATGAGGACGGAGGCAACCTCGGTGGCGAGGCGGCCGAGGATCATCCCGTCGGCATCGACGACGTGCCACGAGGGCTGGTGTTCGGCGGCCTTGAGATGGGTGGTCTGGCGACGCAGGAGGGGCATGTTTCTGAGGTCCTTTGCCGTCCGGGGAATCCGGGCGGAGAATCGCGAAAGATAGGGGATTTCGCGTTCCTGTCAAGGGGTGGGGTAACCTCTGCGGCACCCATGGCACGCACTTCCGCCCGCAACGCCGTCGTCTGGATCATCATCCTTGCACTTGCCGCCGTCTCGATCTGGGAGCTGGAGGCCGCGAACGGCGTGGCTGGTTCCGAGAAACTCGCGGCCCGCGCGCACGTGAGCGCGCAGCAGGCGATCCTGGGCCGACTGGTGAACGCGATGAAGGGTGCCGAGGTCGCGGGGGCGGCGGACGGATCCCAGTTATCGCCCAAGGACCCGGCGGCGACGGATGGGGCGTCCGCGAAGGCGAGCGAGGCGAAGGAAGGTGCTGACCCGGGCCTCGGCTCGATGCTCGATCCGTTCGGCCAGCTGCCGCAGCAGGTCGAGGCGTCCGCGCAGCGCACGGACCCGGGATCCGAGCTCGGAGCGGCCGCGATGCTCGCGCGGCTGGGCGAGCAGGACCGCGCCGAGGCGTTGCTCGACCGGCTGGACCGCGAGATCACGGAGGGCAAGGTCACCGCGGACGAACGCTTCCGCGCCGTGTTCGACGCGGTGGGTTTCGCGGTCGGCGCGACGCGTGCGCCGGGCGCGGGCATGCTTTCCGACGCGCAGGCGACGCTGATCACCGACGCACTGGGCGAACCGGGCCGGACGCTGGTCGCGCAGGCGCGGGGCGATGCGGCAGGGCTGGAACGCCTGTCCGCCGGGGCGGTCGGTGCCGTGTTGCTGCTGACGCTCGTCGGCGTCGGTGCGGTGGGGCTCGTGTTCGTCGGCCTCGTCGTGCTGGTGCTCTTCGTCGTGCTGGCGGCGCTCGGCAAGACGCATGGCGTCGGCCGGTCCAGCGGCCACCTTGCGCCGGTCTACGGCGAGGTCTTCGCGGTGTGGATGGGCTGCTTCATCCTGCTGCAGCGCGGGCCGGGCGTGGTGCTGGACTTCATGCAGTCGCGCGGGATGCCCGAGCCCGGCAGCGTGGCGCGCCTGACGATGGCGATCGTGGCCAGCGTCGCCGCGGCCTGGATCGCCTGCTGGTGGGGCACGCGGCGCGGGCTGACGTGGCGCACGCTGCGCGCGGGCGTCGGGCTGGCGCGGTTCCATGCGACCGACGTACTGTGGGGCGCGGCGTGCTGGTCGATGGGCGTGCTGTTCCTGGCGGCGGGGCTGGGCATCGCGTTCCTGATCAGCCGGGCACTGGGACAGGACGGCATCCAGGCGTCGCACCCGATCCAGCAGATCCTGGAGTCGTCGACGGCCATGACCGTGCTGCTGACCTACGTGGTGGCCAGCGTCTGCGCGCCGATCTTCGAGGAGGTCTTCTTCCGCGGCGCGCTGTACCGCAACGTGCGCGACGCGTTCGGGCCCGGCGCGGCGATCGTGGGCGTGGCGGTGGCGTCGCTCTCGACCAGCGTGCTCTTCGCGGCCATCCACCCGCAGGGCTTCATCTTCATCCCGGTGCTGGGTGGCCTCGCGCTGGCGTTCTGCATCATGCGCGAATGGCGCGGCAGCATCAACGCGGGCATCGTGGCGCACGCGATCAACAACTTCGTGGTGGTGACGCTGAACCTGGTGCTGCTGAGCGTGATCGGGTGAGCGGGCCGGCGGCTGACCTGGACCGACGCAGCCCGGCTCAGTCCTGCAGCTCGACCGTCCAGTAGGCCTCGTCCAGGAACGCCTTCCAGCTCTGGTACTTGGGGCTGCCCAGGCGGAGCGTGATCGCCGGGTTGCGGCGGGGCTTGATCGGTTCGCGGATCAGCTTCATGCGCGCCTGGGCCGGCGTGCGGCCGCCCTTGCGCGCGTTGCAGCGGACGCAGGCGCAGACCAGGTTGGTCCACGCGTTGCCGCCGCCCTGCACGCGGGGGACGACGTGGTCCAGCGTGAGTTCCTTGGTGCTGAAGTGCCTGCCGCAGTACTGGCAGCGGTTGGCGTCGCGCGCGTAGATGTTGCGGCGGTTCAGCTTGACCGGCTCGCGCGGCAGGCGCTCGTAGCCCAGCAGGCGGATGATCTTGGGGACGGCCAGCACCAGGTTGGGCGTGGTCACCCAGTCGTGCTCGGCGAGCTCGAACTCGCGCTGGAACTCGGACGCCTCGGCCCAGGTGGTCAGGTTGTACGAGACGTAGCTGCCGGATTCGGGGCTGATGACCTCTGCCGCTCCCTTCGCAAGGAGGGTGAAGGCCCGCCGCGCGTCCACGACGCGGACAGCGCTGTACAGCTTGTTGAGCACCAGGACGCGAGCATCAAGTGCGCTCGCAGCGGTCATCCGTGCCTCCTGACCATCGGATCCTCCGATGTGTCAGGCAATGGTACCCGCGTGGGGGGCGGAGTCCAGCAATTTGCGGGTTGCCGGACGTTGGGGAAGCGTTCAGGCGGCCGGCGTCCGCGGTGCGCGCCGCGGGTGGTCACGCGGTCGAGGCGCGGCCCAGCCACTGCAGGCTGCGGTCGAGCGCGGAGCCGGGGACCAGGATCGGCGTGTCGGCGGGCACGTGCGCGTCCAGGAGCGTGCGCACGGCATCGCGGGGCAGGATGCCCTCGCCCGCGGGGCACGGGACCAGCGTGTCGGGGTCGTCGGCGGCCGGGCGGACGTCGCGCAGGATGACGCAGTCGGCACGGGGGCCGAACGCGGCGAAGAGCGACTGCATGTGGTCCTCGACGTCGTGCGCCATCGAGGGCTCGAGCAGCGCGCCGGGGTCGAACGCCAGGCCGAACGCTCGCGGGCCCGCGGGGGAGCGGCGGACCACGTTGGGGTCCTGGCCGGGGATCACGCGGTCGCACCACCACGTGAGCGCGCTGCGCGCATCGCTCAGGACGTGGCGCGCGTGGGGCACCATCACCAGGCGCTTGCCGTGGTGCGCAAGCTGCGGCGCCAGCGCATCGCAGAGCGCGGCGAGCGCGCCGGGTCCCCGCATCCAGTTGGCGGGCGTGCCTTCGAAGAGCGTGCCGCCCAGCGTGCCGGACCAGGACAGGATCCACTCGCCGGGGAGCTCGGCGTCGACGGCCCAGTCCTCGGCCAGCGGGTTGCCGCCGACGAACGCGCCCAGCGGTCGGCCGGGAGCGCCGAGCGGCGCGGCCAGCCACTCGCACGCAGGCGGCGCGGCGGCGCCGAGCAGCGCGGCCATTGCGCGGGCGTCGTGCATGGCGACGATGGGGTGTGCGGGCATCGGTGGGATCGTACGGGCCGCGGCGGACGGAACGGACGGGGCGTTGCGCGCGGTGGGCGCGCGGCGATCGCTAGCATCCGCGCCATGCGCACTTCATCCCTCGTGGCGGCGGTCCTTCTCGCATCGGTCTCGGCGGTCGCGGGGTGCGAGGTGATGAAGTGGCAGCCCCAGGACGGCAGTTCCGCGGCAGCGGCATTCGAGGAATGCGGCCCCGGCTGCCGGCGCATCTTCAACGGCAAGGACCTGGCCGGCTGGGTGCGCGTCAACTGCTTCGAGGACACCTTCCAGGCGAAGGACGGCAAGATCTACTGCACGGGCAAGCCCACGGGCTTCCTGCGCACGGACCGCATGTACGAGAACTACGTGCTCGAATTCGACTGGATGCACGTCGAGAAGCAGGGGAACGCCGGCCTGTTCGTGTGGTCCGATCCCGTGCCCAGCGTCGAGCAGAACATGTTCCCGCGCTCGGTCGAGGTGCAGGTCATGCTGACGCCCGACGTGAAGGACAAGCAGGGCCGCCTGCTCTACACGGGCCAAGGCGACGTGTTCAGCATCTGGGGCGCGAAGATGACGCCGTTGCGCCCGCACCCCGCGGGCTGGGAGCGCACGCTGCCCAGCGAGCGCGTGACCAAGGGCGCCGGCGAGTGGAACCACTACAAGGTCACCTGCGACCGCGGCAACCTGACGCTCGAGATCAACGGTCGCGAGGTGAGCGGCGCGAAGGACGTGACGCCGCGCAAGGGCTACATCTGCCTGGAGAGCGAGGGCACGCCCATCTGGTTCAAGGACCTTTGCGTGCGCGAGCTGCCCGCCGCGAGCCCCGCGCTGGAGGCGAAGGACGTCGCGATGGACGGCACGGGGATGGTCGCGCTCTTCGACGGGAAGACGCTGGCCGGCTGGCACGAGGAGAAGGGCAAGGAAGGCCACTGGAAGTTCGAGGGCGGCGTGGCGAAGTTCGACGGCAAGGGCGATTCGCTCTGGACCGACGCCAGCTACGGCGACTTCGAGA
>CANHFL010000114.1 GCA_947459855.1 Planctomycetaceae bacterium
TGCTCTCGGAGTGCCAGATCTGGCGCGGGTCGCTCTCGGGCGAATTGGCGCCCCAGCCCATCGTGATCGCGTCGAAGTCGCGCAGCTTCAGCAGCTCCTGGTAGCGGCTCCAGTCGACGGGCCGCGTCTTGACCACGATCCCCGCCTTGCCGTAGCTGTCCTTCACGAAGCGCGCGATGCGCTCGGAGATCTCGCCGCCGGTGGCGTAGGTGTATTCGAACGTGAAGGTGTCGCCCTGCTCGTTCTCGAGCACGCCGTCGCCGTTGCGGTCCTTCCAGCCGGCATCCGAGAGCAACGCCTTCGCCTGGTCTGGGTCGAACGGCAGCGGCTTCGTCGCCGGGTCGCTCGCCGGGCTCTCGGGATTGTTCGGGCCCTTGGACACGATGCCGATGCCGTCCCAGATGTCGCGGATCATGCGCTCGCGGTCCAGCAGCATGGTCATGGCGCGGCGCACGCGCCGGTCGGCGAACGGCGTCAGCTTGCCGTTGCGCGGGCCGCACTGCCACGCGATGAAGCTGTAGCCGCAGCGCATGTTGGTCCACTTGAGCTCGTAGTTGGCCTTGGCGAACTCGGGCTCCTCCTTGACGACCTTGTTGAACTGCGGCGACGTGGGCAGCATCATCGAGCCCTCGCCGTTGCGGTACGCCACCAGACGGCCAAGGTCATCCTTGATGCTCTTGAAGCGCAGCGACGCGAGCGACGGCTTCTCGGCCCAGTACTGCTCGTTGCGCACCAGCACGACGTCCTCACCGGGCGTCCACTGGCTGGCGAAGTCCTCGGGCCCCGTCGGCAGCTTCGCGACGCGGAACTGGCCCGAGCCCATCGTCAGCCCGGTCCCCTGGTTGATCTGCGACGGCTCGAACCTCGCGTAGAAGTGCTTCGGCAGGATCGGGTTGCCCAGCCCGATCAGCACGTTGGTGAAGAACGCCTCCTTGAAGACGAACTCGACCGTCAGCGGGTCGACGACCTTCACGTCCTTCAGGTTGTCCTGCGTGCTGCGCGCACGCTCCGCCTCGATCAGCGGGTTGTTGATGAAGTCCATGAAGGTCCAGCGGACGTCCTCGGACGTCACGGGCTGGCCGTCGCTGAAGCGCGCGCGGGGGTTGATGTGCGCGCGGATCCACAGGCCGTCGGGGTCGATCTGCCAGCCGTCCGCCAGCTGGCCGACCATCTTCAGCGTCTTGGGGTCGAACGTGCCCAGGCCCTCGCAGACGCGGTCCAGCACGCGCGTCGAGTAGACGTCGCTGCTGATGTAGGGCGTCAGCTTGGCGGGCTGCGCCTCGAACAGCTCGACGAACTCGCCGCCGATCGCGAAGCCGGGCATCTTCGACGGGTCGGAGGCCGCGTGCGGTGACGGCCAGTGCTGGACCTTGACGCCGGGCCGTGCCCAGGAATCCCCGGCGGCGGCCGCCGTGCCCGCCTGTGCACCGGGGGCCGACGCGCCCGGCGCCGTGCCGGCGACGGCCACGCCCTGGTCCAGCTTGCGGTTGACCTGGGCCACCTGCTGCTCGACCTCGGCCAACTTGGCCTTCATGGCGTCCTGCGCCAGCTCCATCCGGGTCTTCTGCACCATCGAGAGCCAGACGCTTCCCAGCGTGGCGACCAGGAGCAGGGCGAACAGGAGGTCCTTGATGCCGAATCGGTTCTGCATGGCGGTTCTCGCGGGACGCGAAGGGTAGCGGAACGCCCTCCGCGACGAGCCGCCGAGCGGGCGTCGGCCGATCCCGGGAAGCGCGCGTTATCGACGCCCCGCCCGCATCACCACCGCGCCCGGTTCGCGGTCGGGTCGAACCGCGAGCGCAGCGAGTCGCCGATGAAGTTCAGCGCCACCAGCGTCAGCGCGATCAGCACGCACGGCGCGACGAGCAGCCACCAGCGGCTGTGCACGAGGTTCACCTGGCTCAGGCCGTCGCTCGCCAGGCTGCCCCAGCTGGGCGTCGGTTCGCGCACGCCGATCCCCAGGAAGCTCAGGAAGCTCTCGGAGAGGATGGCGGCCGGCACGGCCAGCGTGGCGTAGACCACGATCGGCCCCACCAGGTTCGGCAGCAGGTGCCGCACGAACTGCTTCCACGCCGGCACGCCGATCGCGCGGCAGCCCTCCATGAACGGCTGCGCGCGCAGGCTCAGCACCTGACCGCGGATCACGCGCGACATCGTCAGCCAGCTGGTGCCGCCGATCGCGACCAGCAGCGTGACCAGCCCCAGCAGCTGCCCCTGCCCGGGCGAAAGCTGGCGCCCCGAGCGCCCGACGACCCCGTCGACCGCCACCGCCAGCAGCACCACCAGCAGCACCGACGGCAACCCGTACAGCACGTCGACGATGCGCATGAGCAAGGCGTCGGTGCGCCCGCCCACGAATCCCGCGACCGCGCCCCACAGCGTCCCGATCACCACCGCGATCGCGGCGGACGCGAGCCCAACCGACAGGCTGAACACGCCCCCCGCCAGCAGGCGCGCCAGGAAGTCGCGGCCCGACGCGTCGGTGCCGAGCGCACGGCCGGGCAGGTAGTCGCCGGTGCCCGACGCGCGCTCCAGCCGCTGCGCGTCGAACTCCCCGAGCGGCATCCACGCCGGTGGCAGCAGGTTCAGCGAGAGATTCGACGCCGCGTAGCGCGGCTCGGCGGCCGCACCCTGCTGAACGTGCCCGAACGTCCACGGCAGCGTCAGCACGCACGCGGCCACGACGGCCAGCAGCACGGCCCAGCCAAGGCGCGACCAACGTGTGGAGCGATCCGTCACGCGCACGAGTCTAGTTGAGGGCCCACGCGCACCGGGGTAAGGGCAGGGGCCGCGTCAGCCGCGCGGCGGCGCCGGTGCGGGTGCCGCGCCCGCGGGCGCATCGCCTTGGCGCGTGGGCTGGGCCGCGCCGCCCTGCGGACGCGCGCCGCCGCGGCGGTCGCCTTCGCCGCGGTCGTCTCCGCCGCCCATGAACATGCCGCCGCGCTGCTTGATCGGAAGGCCCTTCTTGGTGGCCTCGATCCGCTCGGCGACCTTGGCGTCGGCCTCGCGCTGCTCCTGGGCAAGCTCGTCGCGCATGGTCTTCACCTGCTGGTCGAGCGCCACCAGCTCCTGGGCACGTGCGCGCACGTCGACGTCGAACTGCGCACGCGCCTTCGCGGCGACCTGCGCCTCGAGGGACTTCGCGCGCGCGTCGTCCTTCGCCTCGATCGCGGCCCGGTACTGCTCGCCCAGCGCACGCAGCTCCAGCTGCAGGCGCAGGTCCTCCACGCGGATCGCGTAGAGCTCGGGGTTCCGCTGCTTCAGCACGGCCAGCGAGATCAGCCGCCGCGCGCTCTGGCGCATCGCCTGCGACATCTCCTCGGGCGACGCGTTGCGGCGCTCCTCGATCTGCTTCGCCAGGTCCGGCGAGACGTCGCGCGCGACCTCGATGATCCGGTCGACCATTTCCGGGGAGATCGGCATGGCGGGGCGTCCGCGCGCGGGGTCGCCGCGGCGCGGCTCGGCCCGGCCGTCGGGCACGGGGGCCTTGGGCTCGGCCGGCGGAACGGGCGCGGCGGCGGGCGCCTGGGCCTGCGAGGCACGCTGGGGGCAGGCGACGAGCAGCGCGAGGACGGCCGCCGCGAACACGCACCGCGCGCTCACCGGCGGCCTCCCACCGAGAGCAGCTCGTCCAGTTCGACGGTGAAGTCGTCCACGTCGCGCGCGCGCAGGATCGCGGCCGCGGACGCGTCGTCCGAGGCCGCATCGCCCGAGGCGGCCGCGGCGTTCGAGTCCAGGAGCGTGACCAGCAGCCGCTCGGAGAGGCCGCTTCCGGGAAGTTCCGTCGTGCGGGCCGTGACGCCGACCACCGCGCTCTCCGAGAGGCGCGGGGCCGGTCGCAGCGAGGGCACCGCGACGACCGCGGCGATCGCGGCCACCGCCGCGGCGGCGACGGGCCACGCCCACCGGCCGATGCGCGCGAGCGGCGCGGCGCCGCCGAGCCGAACCACCGAAGCGCGGTGCACGCGGTCGGCCAGCCCGGCACGCTCGTCGGCGTAGGTCCGGCCCAGCGCGTCCAGGCGTGCCATCGTCGCGCGCAGCCCGGGGTCGGACGCGGCGTCGGTGAAGTGCGGGAGATCGTCGTGCTCAGCCATGGGTCGATCCTCCGTTCGAACGAATGCGCCGGGCGGCTATTGCGGCCCACGCGCGGATCCAAGTCAGATAACCGCCGCCCCTCATTCCCGCCCCCCTCGCGGCCGATTCCCGGCCTCCAGCATGCCCCGGAGCTTCGCCAGCGCCCGGTGGTGCCGGGCCAGGAGCGTCCCGAGCGACTCGCCCAGGAGGTCTGACATCTGCTTGAAGCTCATGCCGCCGACGTGGCGCAGGTCGATGATCTGCCGGTCGGCCGGCGAGAGCCGGGCGATCGCGGCCTGGAGCGCGTCGAGTTCCTCGCGGTCCGGGCGACCGGCCGCGGGGTCGGGCGCGCTGCCGGCCAGCGCCTCCAGCGCGTCCTGCTCGCCAACCGGGCGCGCGTGCCGCTTCCGCCGCCGCGCGTCGTCGCGCAGGCGGTTCATCGCGATGCGGAACAGCCAACTCTCGAAACGCCCCTCGTCGACGTAGTCGCCCAGCTTGGCGGCCACCGTGCAGAAGGCCGACTGCGTGATCTCCTCGGCAAGCTCAGGGTCAGCCCCCTGCGATCGAAGCAGGCCATAGACCCGCCCCGAGTACGTCTCCACGATCGTGCGCCACGCCGCCCCGTCGCCGCGCACGGCACGGGCGAGCGTCGCCGCAAGCGCGGGATCGTCCGCCTCCATCACCCGAGTCTAACGCGGCCGCCGCGGGAAGATTGCCCCGCGGCGTGCGCTCACATCGGGATGTCGCCGTCGTAGCTGCCCTGGCCGCCCGCGTACTCGACGCCGCCGACCGAGTGGGTCGCCATGTTCCTGAACGCCGTCGTGCGGCTGTCCCAGACCAGCTTCACGGTGCCGGTCGGCCCGTTTCGCTGCTTCGCCAGGATCAGCTCGGCAAGGTTCTGCTTGTCGGCGTTCGCCGCCTGCCAGGCCTCGTCGCCGCGGTGGTAGTACTCCTCGCGGTGCAGCATCATGACCACGTCGGCGTCCTGCTCGATCGAGCCGGACTCGCGCAGGTCGCTCATGCGCGGGCGGTGCCCCTCGCGGCCCTCGGTCTGGCGGTTCAGCTGGCTCAGGCACA
>CANHFL010000115.1 GCA_947459855.1 Planctomycetaceae bacterium
AGGTCCGTGGTCGCGGCCGAGCACGAGGCCTGCGCGGCCTGGCCGGCGGCGTGGTGCTTCTTGAGGAACGAGGCGAGCTTGGTCGGGTTGGTTGCTTCGGTCTTCACTGGTCGATCTCTTCGTGATGGTCTTCGTCGGCCCCGTGGTCGCCGGTCGCCTCGCGGATCGCCGCGTCGACCGCGGCGGCACGCTTCAGCGATTCGTCGAGCACGAAGCGCAGGCGCGGCGCGTGGCGCACGCGCGACTGCTTGAGCACGGCCCGGCGCATGTGCGCGGCCGCGTGGTTGAGCGCCTGGACGCTGAGCGGGCCGAACTCGCCCGGCAGCACCGAGACGCGCACGGTGGCCTCCTCCAGGTCCGCGGAGGGCTCGACGCCCAGCACGGTGACCATGCCCCGCATGCGCGGGTCGGCCAGGCCGGACTGGATCTCGCCCTGCACGATGCGCTGGACGAGGCTCGCGAGCTGCGCCGAACGGACGCCCCCGTGCGACCGCCCAGCCCCGCGCCCTTCGGGGCCCGGGCCTGGGAGGCCGTGGTCTGCGCCGTGCCGGGGCATCGCCCGCATCACTCCTTGCGGCCGCCGGCCGCGGTGGCCAGGCCGCGCTGGACCTTGATCGTCTTGTAGCACTCGAGGACGTCGCCGACCTTGATGTCGTCGTAGCCGTCGATCTTCATGCCGCACTCGTTGCCGGCACGGACCTCCTTGGCGTCGTCCTTGAACCGCTTGAGCTGCTCGAGCCGGCGGTCCTTCTCGATGACGATGCCGTCGCGGGTGACGCGGATCTGCGCGTTGCGCTCCACCACGCCGTCGGTGACGTAGCAGCCCGCGATCGCGCCGACCTTCGAGATCTTGAAGACCTCGCGCACCTCGGCGTGGCCCAGGACCTCGAGCTTGAGCTCGGGCTCCAGCAGGCCGGCGGCGGCCTTCTTCACGTCGTCGGTCAGGTCGTAGATCACCTCGTACAGGCGGAGCTCGATGCCCTTGGCCTCGGCCAGGGCGCGCGCCTTCGCGTTGGAGGTGACGTTGAAGCCCACGATGATCGCCTTGGTGGCCTCGGCGAGGGCGACGTCGCTCTCGTTGATGCCGCCGACGGCGGCGTGCTTGACGCTGACCGCGACCTCGTCGGTCTTGATCTTGCCCAGCACCACCTTGAGCGTCTCGACCGAGCCCTGCACGTCGCCCTTGACGACGAGCGGCAGCTCCTTGACGCCGGCCTTGCCCATGTGCTCGAAGATGTTGTCGAGCGTGATCTTGGGGGCGGCCAGCTCGCGCTCGCGCTCGATGCGGCGGCGCTCGAGGGCGGCGTTCTCGGCTTCCTTCAGGCTCTTGACGCAGTAGAACTTGTCGCCGGCGTCCGGCAGGATGTCCGGGCCCGAGATCGCCACCGGGGTCGACGGACCGGCGTGGTCCACGCGCTGCCCGCGGTCGTTGACGATGTCGCGCACGCGGCCGAACGCGCGGCCGACGACGATGAAGTCGCCCTTCTTGAGCTGGCCTTCCTGGACGATGATGCGCGCGACGGTGCCGCGGCCCTCCTCCATCTGCGCCTCGAGGCAGGTGCCCTGGGCCAGGCCCTTGGCGTCGGCCTTCAGGTCGCGCAGGTCGGCGATGTAGTCCAGCATCTCCAGGAGCTCCTGGATGCCGGTGCCCTTCGTGGCGCTGACCTTCATGACTTCCGTCTCGCCGCCCCACTCCACCGGGTTCAGGCCGTGCTCGGCCAGCTGGCCGAAGATGCGCTGGATGTTGTTGGCGGTGGCCTCGGGCTTGTCGATCTTGTTCAGGGCGACGACGATCGGCACGCCGGCCGCCTTCGCGTGGTTGATGCTCTCGACCGTCTGCGGCATGACGCCGTCGTCGGCCGCGACCACCAGGACCGCGATGTCGGTCACGCGGGCGCCGCGGGCGCGCATCTGGGTGAACGCCTCGTGGCCGGGGGTGTCGATGAAGGTGACCACGCGCTCCTTGTCGCCGGCCTTGACCGGGACCTGGAACGCGCTGGTGGCCTGCGTGATGCCGCCGGCCTCGCCCGCGGCGACGTTCGTGTTGCGGATGCGGTCGAGCAGGCTGGTCTTGCCGTGGTCGACGTGGCCCAGGATGGTGACGACCGGCGGGCGGGCCCGTTCGTCCTGGCGCTCGCGCTTCTCGAACTGGCTCTCGATGATCTCGGCCGCGCTCTTGGGCTGCTCGACCTCAAGGTCGATGCCGTACTCCATCATGATCTCGATGGCGCGCTCGGTCTCGATCGTGCTGTTGATGGTGGCCAGCTGCCCGGCCAGCATGAGCTTCTTGAGGATCTCGCCGGCCTTGACGCCGCTGGCCTCCGAGAGCTCCTTGATCGAGATCGGCTCGGTGACGTGCACGACCGAGTCGCCCGGGGCCTCGACGCCGCGGCCCTGGCCGCCGGGACCGCCGTCACGGGTCTGGTGCTTCTGGCGGCGCGACTTGAAGAAGCCCGACGAGTGCGCGAGCGCGTTCTCGCGATCGGTGCGGTCCTGGCCGCTCTTGTAGTCACGACCGGCGCTGCCGAAGTCGCGGCCGCGGCCGTCGCCCGCGCGACCGCTGCGGCTGGACGGCGTCGTGCGGCTGCTGGGACGGCCCGCACCGGCGCCGGCGCCGCCGAAGCGCGCGCCGGGGCCGCCGGGACCGGTCCCGAACGCGGGCCGTGGACGCGGCGCGGGCAGCACCTCGGGCTGCTCGACGCGGATGACCTTGGGGCCGCTCAGCGCGGACTTGACCGGGGCCACCATCTGGCCGATCGGCTTCACCACGTCGGGGCGGCGCGGCACGTTCATCGTCGGCGGCGCCGTGGCCGGCTGGATGGTGTGGCGCACCGGCGGCTTCACGGGAGCGGGTGCGGGGGCCTCGGGGGCCTTCGCGGAGCGGTGGGCCTTTCCGATCACCGTCGGGCTGACGGGCGCGTCGACCACGGCGTGCGGTGCGGCGCTCTCGGCCGAGATGACGACCGAGACGTCCTCGGTGGGCAGGTGCGTGGGCACGTCGAGCACCGCGTCGGCGGCCGCGGCCACGACCGGCGCGGGCGCCGGTGCGGGAGCGGGCGCGGGCGCGGGGGCCACCGGAGCCGGGACCGCCGCCACGGGGGCAGGGGCGGGAGTCGGCTCGGCAGCGACGGCTTCCGGCGCGGGGGCGGCATCGCCGGGCTCCGCCGCGTCGCCGGCCTTCTTGGTGCGGCGCGCGGGCGGCTTCTTCGCTGCCGCGCCCTCGCCCTCGGCCGGCGCCTCGACGGCGTCGGCCGCCTTCTTGCGCTTGGGCTCGACCTTCGGCGCGGTCTCGACCGCGGTGGTCGACCCCCCGCCGTCACGGAACCACTCACGGATCGTCTCGGCGAGGCCGATCGAAACGGTCGACGACGCGGTCTTCGCCTGGTCGTCGATGCCCTCGCTCTCGCACTTGGCCTTGATGTCCTTCCAATCGACACCGAGGTCCTTCGCAAGCTGAGAGACGCGGATCTTGGTTGCAGCCTTCGACAAATGCTTCTCCTGAGAGTGGTTCCGGCCCGAATCGAATCAGTTCACTGACCGCCGCCGAGGATCGAGTCGGCCGCGCCCTCGGCATCGGCATCCGTCTCGACCACGGTGTCGCGGACGCTGCCGCCGCCGAGCAGTGCGTCGGCAGCCGCGCCCTCGGCGGCCTTGCGGGCGGCCTCGGCCTCGGCGGCGATGCGCTGCTGCTCGGCGACGATGACGGCCTTCGCGGCGCACGCCTCGACGACCTCGTTCGCCAGCTCGTCCGACATGCCGATCTCCTGCGTGAGGATCGGGCTGCCGACGTCCTGGATGTCGAACACGCTGATGAGGCCCAGCGCGCCCATCTTGTCCAGCATCTCGTCGGTGATGCCGGCGATCGGGCGGACGGTCTCCTCGAGCGCGCCCAGGCCCTTCTCGAACTCGGCGGGCGTGAGGATGTCGATGTCCCAGCCGGTCAGGCGCGCCGCCAGGCGCACGTTCTGGCCGCGGCGGCCGATGGCCAGCGAGAGCTGGTCCTCGCGCACGATGATCGTGGCGCGGCCCAGCTCGAAGCACAGGCTGACCTCCTCGACCTCGGCGGGCTTGAGCGCGTTGGCGATGAGCACCTGGCTGGACTCGTTCCAGCGCACGATGTCGATCTTCTCGCCGCCCAGCTCGTCGACGATGTTGCGGATGCGGCTGCCGCGCACACCGACGCACGCGCCGACGGGGTCGACCTTGGTGTCGACGCTGGCCACGGCCAGCTTGGTGCGGAAGCCGGGCTCGCGGCTCATGGCCTTGATCTCGATGACGTGCTCGGCGACCTCGGGGACCTCGGCCTCGAACAGCTTGCGGATGAAGTCCGGGTGGCTGCGGCTCAGCACGATCTTGACCTGGTTCGTCGCGTCGCGGACGTCCAGGATCAGGCAGCGGACGCGGTCGCCGGGCTGGAACTGCTCGCCGGGGATCTGCTCGCTGCGGGGCATGAAGCCCTCCGCACGGTCGACCTGCACGATGAGCGCGCCGCCCTCGTAGCGCTGGCCGACGCCGGTGACCAGCTCGCCCTGGCGCTTGCCGAACTCCTCGAGCAGCGAATTGCGCTCGTCCTCGCGGAACTTCTGGATCATCACCTGCTTGGCGGTCTGTGCCGGGATGCGGCCCAGCTTGGCCAGCGAGATCTCCTCGCGCTCGCCCTCCGGCGTGTTGCGCCACAAGGTGATCTTGCCCGAGAGGCGGTCGACCTCGCAGCCGAACTCCTCGGTGTCGAGCGAGTTGAAGTGCTTGCGCGCGGCGCTGACCATGGCGGCCTCGAGGTCCATGAGCAGGAGCTCACGGTCGATGTTGCGGTCGCGGGCGATGGAGTCGAGGATGCGGAGCGTTTCGGGGTTCATGTGGGGCCTGCCTGGTTGTGGAGTGCGAGGATGTCTGGATGTCGACGCGTGCGGGACCTGAAAACGACTGCGGGCCACGCGCCGTTCGGCGCATGGCCCGTCTCGGGTGCCGGGGCCGGGTGGCCCCATTCGGACGCCGAGGTCAACCCATGCGGGCAACCTCCGGGCGGACCTGGGTTCCGCGGGACGCGCTTCCGGGGCACGCGCCTTGGGCGCGGCCGACGGACGTACGGGCCATGACGCGTGAGGGCGTCATGGCGCGGTACGGGAAGAGCCGGGACGGACG
>CANHFL010000116.1 GCA_947459855.1 Planctomycetaceae bacterium
AACGTCGCGGCGATGCCCTCGACCTTCCCGATCGGCACCACGACCCTCGAGTGGTCGGCCTCGGACGCCGCCGGCAACTCGCACTCGGTGACCCGCACGGTGCAGGTCGATAACCGCCAGCGCCTCGTGATCGGGGCCGCCCTGGCCGGCACCAGCGCGGGTGACTCGACCCGTGCGATGAACCTGGCGTACGCAGGCGGCCCGAACGGCGGCCAGTCGGCGAGCATCAACATGGTCAACACCCAGGGTGCGGCCTCGGGCAGCGTCGAAGTCGACGTGGCCCCGGCCGTGGTCGCGGCCCCGGCCTGCGCCAGCCTGAAGGACACGCTGCACTCGCTGCGCAAGACCGCCGCTGGCTTCGGCATCTCGGGCACGAAGTGGGCCGTCGATTTCGGTGCCCTCACGCAGGGTGACTCGAACAACGACGACCTGGTCGACATCCTCGACTTCGGCATGTACGTCGGTGACTTCTCGGGCGCGGTCCTTGCCGACGCCCGCAGCAACTTCGACGGCGACACCGACATCGACACCGGTGACTACACGTTCATCTCGGGCAACTTCTTCCAGGTCGGCGCGGCCTGCGGCTCGGCGTGGCACCCCGCGCCGATGTCCTCGGTGACGCTGAAGCAGCTGCGCCGCATGGGCATGGGCGAGCTGGCCGTGGCGGACATCAACCGCGACGGCCGCATCGACCAGGCCGACATCGTGGCCTTCATGCAGGGCCAGCGCGGTGGCGCGGCCACCCGCAACGCGGGCGCCGGCAACGCTGCCGAGTGATCCCGGGTCTGAACCCCGAACTTCCGCCCGGCCCCGTCCATGCGACGGGGCCGGGTGTGCTTTTGGCGGTCACTGCTGGGCGGTGGCCCGGTCGCCGGACGCCGCGGCCAGCGCAGCGGGATCGCGGCGGACGAAGCCCGGGATGTCGCGGCCCGCGATCGGGTGGCCGACGTACCAGCCCTGCGCGACGTCCCAGCCGCGCTCGGCCAGGCAGGCCCACTGGGCGGCGTGCTCGACGCCCTCGGCCACGCAGCGGATGCCCAGTGCGCGGGCGTGGCGCTGCGCGACGTCCAGCGTTGCGCGGTCCTCGATCGCGCCCGGCAGGCGGGCGACCACCGACTGGTCGATCTTCAGTTCGTCCACGGGCAGCTGCCGCAGGAGCGGAATGCTCGCGATGCCGGTGCCGAAGTCGTCGATGCTCAGGCGCACGCCCGCGACGCGGAGCGACTCGACCTGGTCGCGCAGCTGCGCGTTCGCCGTGGCCAGCACGGACTCCTGCACCTCGAGCGTCAGCAGCCGACCGGGGATGCCGGCCTCGCTGAGCGCCATGCGGGCCTCGTCGCCCAGGTCACCGCGGCGGAACTGCGAGGCGGCGATGTTCACCGAGACCGGCAGGTCCAGACCGCCCTCGGCCCAGGCGGCGCACTGGCGGCAGGCCTCGCGCAGCGCCCAGCTGCCGATCTCGTCCAGGAGGCCGGCGTCCTCGGCGATGGCCAGCAGGCGCATGGCGCTGACCTGCTCGCCGGTGGTGGGCAGCGTCCAGCGGATGAGGGCCTCGGCGCCGACCACCTGGCCGGTGGCCATCTCGACCTGCGGCTGGAAGACGAGGCGGAACGAGCCCTGCTCCAGCGCGTGCTGCAGCAGCGTGGCCAGCTGCAGGTCGTCGAGCGCGCGGCGGGGGTCTTCGGGCGAGTAGAGGTGCAGGCGCGGGTGCGCGCCGGCGCGCGCCATGCGCATGGCGTGGCGGCAGCGGGCGATGGCGACCTCGGCGGGGGGCGTGTCCTCGTCGCGGCCGAGCGTCAGGCCGCCCAGGCTGGCACGCAGGCGGAGCTCGCGGCCGCCGACGTGGACGGGGGACTGGCCGGTGCCGGTGAGCGCGGCCAGCAGGGCGCGCGGCTGCGGCGTCGAGGGCGGGAGGATGATGATCGCCTCGCCCAGCGGGCCTTCGAACAGCTTGCCCTGCTCGGGGATCAGGCCGCGGATCCGTGCGCGCCAGAGCTCGTCCAGTTCGCGGAGCGCCTCGTGGCCCTCGGTGGCGGCGATCGCCGCGGCGTCCTCCAGCTCCAGGATGGCGAGCGTCGCCGGACGACGCATGGCGTCCAGTGCGGCGGCCACGCGCGGGGCGGCGTCCAGTGCGCCGGCCGCGGGTGCGGGGGCGCTGGCCAGCAGGCGGCGCTCGCGGGCGCGCACGGCCTCGATCAGGGCGTCGGCGTCCACCGGGTGCGGCAGGGCGTCGTCGGCGCCGGCCAGGAGCGCGGCACGGATGGCCTGGATGCCGTCGGTGCCGGGGGGCAGCAGCGCGATGACCGCCGCCTCGGCCGCGCCGGGCGTGGCGCGCAGCAGGTCGAGGAACGCGGGGAGCCCGCACTCGGGAAGGTCGGCGCGGACGGCAACCACCTGCGGGTGGACCTCGGCAAGGATGCGGCGCGCGCCCTCGGCGTCGCCTGCCGAGCGCACCTCGAAGCGCGCGTGCCGCATGGCCAGCGCCAGGCGGTCGCGCGCGGCGGGGTCGTGCTCGACAAGGAGGACGCGTGGCATGGGTGGCGGATGCTACCGCTGGGCGTTGGCGATCCACTGCGCGACGATCGGCCATGCCATCCAGACGGCCGAGACGGGCAGGAAGGTCGCCAGCACCCAGCGCACGGCGCGGCCGGTGATGCGCACGTTCAGGCTGGCGCCCAGCCAGCTGCCGATCATCGCCGTGGGCAGCAGGCAGGCGGCGATCATGATCGTCGGCACGAGTGCATTGCCGCCGCCCTCGACGGGCGTCCGGGCCAGCGTGACGGCCTTGAGCGTGGCGCCGACCATGGTGAGCGGCATCATCACGCAGACGCTGGTGACGACCGCACGCTTCATGGGGAGGTGCGCCCACGCGCGCATCAGCGGGATGCCGGCCACGCCCCCGCCGATTCCCAGCAGGCCGCTGAGGAAACCCATGACCGCGCCGACGCCGGCGCCGCGCGCGGTCGTGAGCTCGCGCGCGTCGTCGTCGGTGTGGTCGCCGGGGTGGGCGAGCAGCCGGAACTCGCGTACGGCGATGAGCAGGAGGAAGACCGCGAAGAGCACGCGGAACAGCGCGGCATCGACGAACAGGCTGGCCGTGACGCCGGCCAGCACGCATGCGATGGCCGAGGGCCAGATGCGGCCCGCGTAGGTCCACTCGATGCGGCCCGCCTTCGCGTAGCGGTGGTACGCGGAGACGGCGACCGCGATGTTCGAGATCATCGCCGCGCCCTGCAGCTGCTGCTTGTCGGGGGCCAGGATGATGGTGGCCAGCGGGATGATGATGACGGAGCCGCCGACGCCGAGCAGGCCGCCCATGACGCCCCCGGCCAGGCCGAAGGCGACGAATGCGATGGCGTGCAGGGGTTCCACGGGACGGAGGGTAGCGGGGCAGCGCGTCCGGGGCATGGTTCGGAAAAAAGGCCGTGGATCGCGGTGGTCGGCTCGGACGGCGCGATGATCGTGCGCATGCTCGTCACCATTCCCAGCTTCGCGCTCCACGGGATCGATGCGGTCCCGTGCGACGTCGAGGTCGCCGTGCAGTCGCGGGGGCTTCCCCGAATCGCGCTCGTCGGCCTGCCCGACGCGGCGATCCGCGAGAGCATCGAGCGCATCCGCAGCGCGCTCGAGGCGTGCGGGTTTGATCCGCCGCGCCACCGCGTGACGGTGAGCCTGGCGCCGGCCGACCTGCGCAAGCAGGGGCCGGGCTTCGACCTGCCGATCGCGCTTGGGCTGCTGCTGGCGACGCCGGTGGGGGGTGGCGGTGGCGCGGCCGGGGGTGGCGCGGCCGGGGCGGGCGCCGTGCAGCCCGGTGCGCCGAACCCCGGCGAGTGGATGGTGGCGGGCGAACTGGCGCTCGACGGCACGCTCCGCCCGGTGCGCGGGGCCGTGAGCATGGCGATGCTCGCGCGAGCGCGGGGGGCGCGGGGGATCGTGGTCCCGTACGAGAACGGCCCCGAGGCCGCGGTGGTGGAAGGGCTCGATGTCCGCGTGGCCGGTGCGCTGGACGAGGTGGTGGCGCACTTCCGCGGGGCGCTCAGCCTGCGCGCGGTGCCCGCGGTGGACGTGCGCGCGGCGGTGGCGGCCTCGGAGGCCGGGATCGACTTCCGCGACGTGCGCGGCCAGGCGGCCGCGAAGCGTGCGCTGCTGGTGGCGGCGGCGGGCGGGCACAACGCGCTGCTCCTGGGACCGGCCGGCTGCGGCAAGACGATGATGGCGCGGGCACTGCCGGGGATCCTGCCGCCGCTCGAACCTGACGAGGCGCTCGAGGTCACGCGCATCCTGAGCGCCGCGGGCGCGCTGCACGGCGGCCGTTCGCTGGCGACCGAGCGCCCGTTCCGCGCGCCGCACCACACGGCCAGCACCGTCTCGCTGGTGGGCGGCGGCGCCGCGGGGCTGCCGCGGCCCGGCGAGGTCACGCTGGCGCACCACGGTGTGCTCTTCCTGGACGAGCTTCCGGAGTTCGGGCGCAGCGCGCTGGAATCGCTGCGCGAGCCGCTCGAGGACGGGTTCGTCACGATCGCCCGGGCGCACGGCAGCGCACGCTTCCCGGCGCGGTCGATCGTCGTGGCGGCGATGAACCCCACCGCGCGCGGCAACCGGCGCGGCGGCGACCGTGGCGCGCGTGAGGAATCCGCCTACATGGACCGCGTGAGCGGCCCGATCGTCGACCGGATCGACCTGCACGTGGAGGTGGCGGCGGTGCCCATCCGGCTGCTGGCGGCGGCGCCGGCGGGGGAGTCGTCCGCCGCGTTGCGCGGGCGCGTGGCGGCGGCGCGAGCGGTGCAGCGCGCGCGCCAGGGCGAGGTGCTCAACGCCTGCCTGCGCGGCGGGGCGCTCGATGCGCACGCGGCGCTGGATACGGACGGTCGGCGGCTGCTGGAGGACGCGGTGGAGCAGCTGGGCCTGAGCGCACGGGCGTACGACAAGGTGCGCCGCGTGGCACGGACGATCGCGGACGTCGCGGGCGCGGCGCGGGTCGCGCCGGAGCACGTCGCCGAGGCTATTCAGTACCGCGTGCTGGACCGGGCCGCGTGATCGGCGTGCCGCGCGGCCACGCCGCGCCCGGCGCCGGCGGGCCGAAGCCGATCGGCGCGCGCTGTTCGCGCAGGAACCGCACGATCTGGGGCG
>CANHFL010000117.1 GCA_947459855.1 Planctomycetaceae bacterium
AGAGTCCTCCGCACCGCGCGCCACCGGCACGCTGGACATCCGCGACCAGCAGCACGTGCGGCTCGACCTTCGCTTCGAGGACGGCCGCACCATGACGCGTGCCGTCGACGGCGCCGTCACGTGGATGGACAGCCCGGACGGCAGCATCCTGCGCGTGCCGAACGACGCTCCGTGGCCGCGCTTCATCGAGACGCCGGAGGGCGACCTGCTGGCGGACCGGCTGGACGTGCTGCTGGCCGACGTCGTGGCCAACTACCGGATCGAGCGCTGCGACGCGGGCGACGCGATGCGCGTCTGCGCCACGAAGCTGGACCACGGATTCCGCGGTCCCGAGCGGATCGAGCTTGCGCTCGACCCCGCCACCAAGCACGTGCGCCGCGCGGAGTTCACGTTCGCGTCCGCCGCCCCGCGTGCAGTCGGCGCGCCGCACGGCGCCGGAGGTCCCGAAGGCCGCGGGGGGCAGGGCGGTCCGGCCGGCCCGCGTCCCGGCCCGCGCACGATGGTCATCGAGCGTGCCGAGCTTCCCGCGGGCGGCCTGGGTGCCGACCGCTTCACGCCGCCGAGCGAGCCCATCCGCCGGGCGCCCGGGCCACGCGACGGCCAGCCCTTCGGCCGCGAGCACGGCCCCGACGGCCCGCCGCCCCTCGATCGCGAGCCCGGCCGCGGCGGTCGTCCACCCATCGATCGCGACCGCGGCCCCGGTGGCCCGCCGCCGCGCGACTGAGCCTGCGCGCGCGGGCGCGCGCGGCTCAGACGTCCAGGTTCTTGACCTCGAGCGCGTGCTTCTCGATGTAGTTGCGGCGCTGCTCGACGTTCTCGCCCATCAGCGTGCTGAAGAGCGCGTCGGCCTCGCTGGCCGCGTCCCAGGTCACGCGCAGCAGAGTGCGGCGGGCGGGATCCATCGTGGTGTCCCACAGCTGGATCGCCTCCATTTCGCCCAGACCCTTGAAGCGCTTGACCTCGATGCCGCGGCGGCCCACCTCGTGCAGCGTGCGCAGGATGGCGGGCACGTTGGCGGCCTCGACGTGTTCGACGCTGCCGTCCTTCTCGTGCACGACCTTCCACGCGTAGCGCGTGGGCAGCTTCTCGCCGGTGACGCTCTCCTCCTGGACCAGCGCCCAGTCGTCGATGCCCACGCCGGCCTGCGCCAGCTGCGCGAACAGCTTCTCGAGCTCGCGGTTCTCGTGCAGCGTGCGCAGCTGCGCCGCGCGCGGCGCGTCGGCGGACGGCGCGGCCTGCGCCGGCGCGCCGCCGGTGGCTGCGGCGGGGGTGGTGGCCTCGGCGGCCTTGGCGTCGCCCAGCACCAGCCCGTGCTTCTCGATGAACGCACGCGCGTCCTGCTCCGTGAAGAACAGCGCGTCGCCGCCCGCCCAGGTGACCTGGTGCGTCGGAAGGTGGCCCGCGCCCGTCGGGTCGTTGCGGCGCTCGCCCAGCAGCGTCGTGAACTGGATGCCGCGGCGCTGGCTGATCGTGACCAGCTCGTCCAGGCGGTTGAGCAGGCGCACCAGCGGGCGCACCTTCTCGGCGGGGATCTCGTCGACGGGCCTGCCGTCGTCGTCGCGCACCACCAGCGCGCAGCTGCGCAGGGCCAGGTCGACCAGCACGTCGTTCATCGCGCGGTCGTTCAGGACGTACTCGCTCTGCTTGCCGCGCGCCACCTGGTAGAGGGGCGGCTGCGCGATGTACACGTGCCCGCGGCGGATCAGGTCGGGCATCTGCCGGAAGAAGAACGTCAGCAGCAGCGTGCGGATGTGGCTGCCGTCGACGTCGGCGTCGGTCATGATGATGATCCGGCCGTAGCGCAGCTTGGACGCGTCGAAGTCCTCGCCGATGCCGCACTGCAGCGCCTGGATCAGCGTGCGGATCTCCTCGAATCCGAGCACCTTGTCCAGGCGCGCGCGCTCGACGTTCAGCAGCTTGCCGCGCAGCGGCAGGATCGCCTGGTGCACGTGGTCGCGGCCGCCCTTGGCGCTGCCGCCTGCGCTGTCGCCCTCGACGATGAAGAGCTCGGTCTTCTCGACGTCGTTCGACGAGCAGTCCGCCAGCTTGTGCGGCATGCCGCCCGAGTCCAGCGCGCCCTTGCGCTTGATCAGCTCGCGGGCCTTGCGCGCGGCCTCGCGTGCCTCGGCGGCCAGCTTGGCGCGGTTGCAGATCTGCTTGGCGTCGGAGGGGTTCTCCTCCAGCCACGCGCTGAGCAGCTCGTTGACCGCCTGGCTGACGAACGGCGTCACCTCGGGGTTGAGGAGCTTCTCCTTCGTCTGGTTGTTGAAGGTCGGGTTCTTCAGCTTGATGCTGACGATCGCGGCCAGGCCCTCGCGCAGGTCCTCGCCGGTGACCTGGTCCTTGCCGTCCTTGAAGATGCCGGTGCGGCGCGCGTAGCCGTTGATGGCCACGGTCAGCGCCTGCTTGAACGCGGTGACGTGCGTGCCGCCGTCGCGGTTCGGGATGTTGTTGCCGAACGCCAGCAACGTCTCGTTCATCGCGTCCGTGTACTGCATGGCCACGTCGGCGCGCATGCCGCTGGCATCGTCCTCGCGGACGACGCTGATCACCGGGCTCTGCACCGACTTCGACGCGTTCATGTGGCGCACGTAGCCGGCCAGCCCGTCGGCGGCGAAGAACGTCTCCTCGCGCAGGCGGCCCTGCGAGTCGACGCGCTCGTCGCGGAAGTGGATCTTGACCCCCGGGTTCAGGAAGCTGAGCTCGCGCAGGCGGTGCTCCAGGCGCTCGAACTGGAAGTTGGTGTCCGCGAAGATCTCGGCGTCGGGCTTGAAGCTGATGCGCGTGCCGCTGCGCTTGGCCGCCGACTCCGAGACCACGTGCAGCGGCTGCGTCACCGCGCCGCGCGCGAACGCGATCTTGTAGGTCTTGCCGTTCTTGTCGACTTCGACCTCGGTCCACTCGCTGAGCGCGTTCACGCACTTGATGCCGACGCCGTGCAGGCCGCCGGACACCTTGTACGCGTTGCCGTCGAACTTGCCGCCCGCGTGGACCTCGGTCAGGATCACCTCGACCGCCGGGCGGCCGTTGATGGCCGGGTTCTCGTGCTTCATCGGGTCGACGGGCATGCCGCGGCCGTCGTCCTCGACCAGGCAGCTGCCGTCCACGCCGATGGTGACCTTGACCTCCGTGGCGTATCCGGCCATCACCTCGTCGATGGCGTTGTCGACGCACTCGTAGACCAGGTGGTGCAGGCCCTCCGGGCCGGCGCCGCCCACGTACATGCCGGGGCGCTTCCGGATGGCCTCCAGCCCCTCAAGGACCTGGATGGTGGACGAGGTGTACTGGTCCGCCGAGGGTGCCTTGTTGGGGCTGTTTTCGGTGCCTGCGTTCATGGGGTTCTGGTCAGCCATTTGGGGGAAGGCGAATGGTACCCGGAACCCCATTTTCCGTGGAAATCCATGCGGTTTTTCCCGGATTGCGTCACACATCCGCAAGGCTCGTAAACTGCAGCGCGCAGGCACGCGCGGCCGATCCAAGGATGGCGGAACGGCGTACCTGTCCGATGGCGCGGGACCATCGCTCGAACGACCCCGCGGTCGGACCACGGACGGAACCCATGACGAACGAACAGCAGGATCTCCTTGGCGGGGCGGCATCGCGCGGGTTCGCGCTGGCGCGCCGGTCGTTCGTCGTCCTGGGAGCGCTTGCGTTCGCCGGGTGCGCGACGACGCAGACGAAGGGGCTCACGCGGCTGCCCGACCCGGACTGGCCGCGCATCCCCGATCCGCCGGGCGGCGCGGGGCAGGCCCCCGCGACGGGTGCCGTCGCGACGTCCGCTCCCGCCAACCAGCCGGCCGCCGCGGCCGCCGAGGACTGCGGCCCGGGCGACACGATCTGCCGCCTGCCCGGCAACCCGGTGCCCTGGGCGATGCCCCGCTCGATGTGGACCGACGGCAGGCCCGACACCAGCGACATGGAGCGCATGCTCCCGGTCAAGTACATCACGATCCATCATGACGGCCTGACGCCCTTCTACGGCATCTCGTCATTCGAGAGCAAGGCGCGCCTGGAGCTGATCCGCAACGGCCACCGCGGCAAGGGCTGGGCGGACATCGGCTACCACTACATCGTCGACCGCTCCGGCCGCGTCTGGCAGGGCCGCGACGTTACCAAGTGGCAGGGCGCGCACGTCAAGAACCGCAACGAAGGCAACGTCGGGGTGCTGTGCCTGGGCAACTTCTGCGAGCAGCGGCCATCCGCCGCGCAGCTGGCCGCGCTGAACCGCGTGGTCGCGCAGCTGCGCGCCTACTACCGCGTGTCCAACGACAACGTGTTCACCCACAAGGAGTGGCCCGGTGCGCAGACGCTGTGCCCCGGGCCGAACCTCCAGGCGCAGGTGGACGCGATGCGTCGCAAGGGCTTCTCGAAGACGGCCGTGGCGTCGGCCCGCCGCGCGTGAGGATCACCCGATGAAGATGGCCTCGGTCGAGGGGATCGTGACGCTGGTGCTGGCGATCGTCGGCATGGTTGCCGTCGCGATCGTGGCGTGGCGTGCCGTTCAGAAGCAGGAGCGCAACGACCCGGAGTTCGAGGCGAAGCTGCGTGCAGACGACGAGCGCGCGGCAGCGGGGCGGATGGCGGACTCCGAGCGCCAATAAGAACACCCGATGGAGGTTTAGTCCATCGGGTGCATCGGTCTCCCTTTGGGAAGGGAGGGAGGGAAAGGCAGGGTTGGCCTCTTCGCTCACCTCCAAACTGTCTGACGGGGTGAAGGTAGCCCGGGAACGGCGCCGGGCAAGGCGCAGGCGGGGAATTCCGCGGGGAAGCACGGTTCGGGCGCGGGAAAGCACGGAAATCGCGGTTCTGGGCGCGTGGCAGGGGGGTGCGTGCGTCAGCCGACGGCCCGGATCGCCCGGTGCAGGGCCCGTTGGCGGCCGATCCGGGCGTCCCAGGCAGGCCGTGCGGCCGGGTCCGGCAGGGTCCGGCCGGTCTCGCCCAGGTGGGCCACGGCGGCGTCCACGTCGGTGAACGCGCCGGCACCGACGGCTGCCAGGATCGCGGCGCCCATCGCAGCGCCCTCGCGCGCGTCGGTGCGGACGATCGGCACGCCGAACGCGTCCGCGTGCATGCGCGTCCACAGCGCGCTGGCGAACCCGCCGCCGCTGCCGACGGC
>CANHFL010000118.1 GCA_947459855.1 Planctomycetaceae bacterium
AGCGGCTGGCCCTCGGCCATCGCCGCGAACGGGTTCGACGGGATCATCTGCCGCGCGATCTGCAGCCACGCCGCGCCCAGCCCCTGCTCGCCCGCCGTCGCCGCCGCCGCCAGCTTGGGCGCGGCGCCGAAGCGCTCCGCGCCGCTCGCCTTGAGCGACTCGACGACATCCGGCGCGAGCCCGAGCCCCGGCCCGACCCACGTCACCAGCACCGCGCCGATCGCGGCCGCGGCCAGCATCGTGGCCAGGAAGTACGTCGTCGTCGCAAGCCCCAGCCGCCCAAGCTTCGAGGGGTCGCCCAGCGACGTGATCCCCGCGACCACGCTGGTGAACACCATCGGGAAGACGAGCATCATGAGCGGGCGCACGAGCACCAGCTCGCCCACCGTGCCCAGCGTCGCGGCGGCGCCCGTCGCGCCCGCGCGGTTCAGCCATTCGCCCAGCAGCGCGCCCGCGACCAGCGCCACGATCGAGCCGGTGGCCACCCACCGCTCCTTCGCGCCGGTCGCGCGCCGCGCCATCAGTGCACGCCCTGCTCGGCCAGCCAGCGCTCGCAGTCGATCGCGGCCTGGCAGCCCATGCCGCTCGCCGAGATCGCCTGGCGGTAGACCTGGTCGGCCACGTCGCCCGCGGCGAAGACGCCGGGGATGTTCGTGTACGAGCCGCGCGTCTTCAGCGCGACGTAGCCCTTCTCGTCCAGCTCCACGCCGGAACCCGCCAGGAACTTCGTGGCCGGCGAGTGGCCGATCGCGATGAAGAGCCCCTTCACGTCCAGCCGGCGCGTGGCGCCCGTCCTCACGTCCTTCACGACCACCGCCTCGAGCTTCTCGGCGCCCACGACGTCCTCGACGGCGCTGTTCCACACCATCTCGACCTTGGGGTTGGAGAGGACGCGGTCCTGCATGCTCTTGCTGGCGCGCAGCGTGTCGCGGCGGTGGATGACGTAGACCTTGCTGGCGAACTTCGTCAGGTAGCTGGTCTCCTCCATCGCCGTGTCGCCGCCGCCGACCACCGCGAGCGGCTGGTTGCGGTACGCCGGCAGCGCGCCGTCGCACACCGCGCAGGCGCTCACGCCGCCGCCGTTCA
This sequence comes from Planctomycetaceae bacterium, assembly GCA_947459855.1. Lineage (GTDB taxonomy): Bacteria > Planctomycetota > Phycisphaerae > Phycisphaerales > SM1A02 > UBA966. Next base: position 1,087 of record CANHFL010000118.1, read on the forward strand.
TGGCGAGCTTGAGCTCGTTGGGGTGGCCCAGCCAGTTGGCCGTGGCGCCGGTCGAGATGATCACGCTCTGCGCGTGCACCACCTTGCCGTCGCTGTCGGTCAGCGCGAACGGGCGCTTCGAGAAGTCGCAGCGGTCGATGTTGGCGTCCACCACGCGCGTGCCGAAGCGCTCGGCCTGCTCGCGGAACTTGGCCATCATCTCGGGGCCGGTCACGCCGTGCGGGAAGCCGGGGTAGTTCTCGACCTCGGTGGTCAGCATCAGCTGACCACCCGGCAGCACCGGCGCGGGGTTCGTCGCGGGCACGCCCACGTAGACGACGGGGTTCAGGTTGGCGCGCGCGGCGTAGATCGCGGCGGTCCAGCCCGCGGGGCCCGACCCGATGATGACGACCTTCTCGGCGTTTCCGTGGGACATCTCGTCTGCTCCTTGGTGGATGCGCGGGGCGCTCAGCGCCCGGCGACGGTCACTTCGAACCCTGCTGCCGGCTCAGCGCGCGCAGCGACGGCCACGCGACGAAGTCGCCCGACAGTCCGTCGAACGTCGCCTTCGCGGCGCCGCCGTCCTCCTTGTCGACGCCGCGCGCGTACAGCACCGCGCCGGTGATCTGCAGGCGGCCGTAATCCGACTCGATCGCGCGCGGCGCGGCCAGCTTCGCGTACTGCCAGCGGCCGTAGGCAGGGTCCCACGGGTCGTAGTCGAAGCGCTTCACCGAGTAGACCGAGTAGGTCGCCTCGAAGCCGCGCGGCCAGTCGCCCAGGTCGCGGAACGCCGCGCACAGCGAGGCCGTCAGCGCGGTGCCGTTCAGCTCGGCGTTCAGGCGCTGGCGCAGCGCGAACAGCTTCTCCAGGTCCTTCGCCATCAGCAGCACCATCGCGTAGCGCATCTTGTTGGTGCGGCTCTTCGCGGTGGGGTTGTCGAGGAGGGTGTCGTAGTAACGCACGCGCCACCGGCGCCACCAGTCGTCGTAGACGCTGGTCAGGCGGATGCGCGTCGCGTCCAGCGAGCCGTGCACGTCGGCGATCTGCGCCCAGCGCTTGGCGGCGCCGAAGCGGGTCAGCGGCTCGTCCTTCGCCTGAAGCTCGCCCATCGCCATCGCCAGCTTGCCGGCGTCGGGCTGCCCCTGCGCGTCGAAGAGCTGCACCAGCATCAGCTCCGCCAGCACGCGGTCGCCCTCCGGCATGTCGAGCCGGCGCAGGCGCTCGGCGTCCGTCGGGTGGATGAAGGGGAAGCCGTTCAGGCCCGCCTTCTTCAGCACGGCCGCGGGGATGTCGCCCAGGAACGTCTGCATCAGGTCGCGCTCGACCGAGCAGAGGTCCGACATGCGCTCGAGCGCGAACCGCTTCTCCTCGAGCAGCTGCTGGTCCGCCACCTTGCGGAGGAGCTTCAGCGTCGAGATGCCAAGGTCGAACATCTCCTGGAACTTCTTCTCGCCGCCCAGCCGGTAGCTCTCGGCGGTCACCCAGCAGAGGATCGTGTCCAGCGGCTTCAGGTACGCGGGGTCGCTGACGAAGACACCCAGCCCGTCGCCCAGGCCGATGAAGAAGCCGCGCTCGGCGAATCCGGGGGGCACGCTGGGACGGCCGTAGGGCAGGCCGAAGGCCACCTGCGCCTGCGCGTCCATGATCGCCTTGCCCATCGCGCCGTTGGCGGCGGCCCAGGCCTTGACCTTGTCCCAGTCCTTCATGCCCGGCCAGATCGTGGTCAGGTTGAAGTCGGGGCCGGCCTTCATCGGCGCCTCGGTCATCTTCATGTAGGCCTCGCCGACGGCCTTCCAGCACTTGCTCTTGTCCTGCACGACCTTCATCGGCAGGTTGAGGGCTTCGATCGCCTTGGGGTCGTCCGCGCGTGCGGGCGCGACCAGTGCGGCAAGTCCGAGGACGGCGGCAGCGAGGATTCGTGCGGGTGCCATGGGGGCCGCAAGGGTAGCAGAAAGTCGGCTAGACTCGGCCGTTTCCAGCTGGCCCCGACCCCCGCGGAGCACCCCCGATGACGAACGCCCCCTCGCCCTGCAACGTCCTCCTGATCGGCACCGGCGGCCGCGAACACGCACTGGCGTGGAAGCTGCGCCAGTCGCCGCTGCTGGGCCAGCTGTGGGTGCAGCCGGACGCCAACGCCGGGATCCGAGCGCTGGGCCGCCCCTGCGACGCGCCGTTCACCGCCCGCGAGCGCTTCTTCCTGAAGAGCTGGCTCGACAAGAACGAGATCCACCTGGTGGTCATCGGCCCGGAGGGCCCGCTGTCCGAGGGTCTGGCCGACGAACTGGCCGCGCCCCACCGCCGCGTGTTCGGTCCCACCAAGGACGGCGCGCGCCTGGAATTCGACAAGTCCTTCGCGAAGCAGGTGATGCGCCAGGCGAACGTCCCCACCGCCGACGGCCGGAGCTTCACCAACTACGAGGCCGCGCGCGCCTACGTCGATGCCCGCGACATCCCGCTGGTCATCAAGGCATCCGGCCTCTGCGCGGGCAAGGGCGTGGTGGTCTGCTCGAACCACCGCGAGGCCTCCTCGGCGCTGGATCGCATCATGAAGTCGCGCGAGTTCGGCGAGGCCGGCGCCACCGTGGTGATCGAGGAGCGCCTGGTCGGCCAGGAGATGAGCGTGCTGGCGCTGGTGGACGGCCGTTCGATCACCGTGCTGGACCCCTGCCAGGACCACAAGCAGGTCGGCGAGGGCGACACGGGCCCGAACACCGGCGGCATGGGCTCGTACTGCCCCACCCCGCTCGCCACCGAGACGGCCATGGCCGAGATCACCCGCGAGGTGCTGGTTCCCACCGTCGACGCCCTGCACCGCGACGGGATCAGCTTCCGCGGCGTCCTCTACGCCGGCATGATGCTGACCCCGGGTGGACCGAAGGTGCTGGAGTTCAACACCCGCTTCGGCGACCCCGAGACGCAGCCGCTGATGGCCCGCCTGCGGGGCGACCTGGTGGACATCCTCTGGAAGACGGCCGGCGGCGAACTGGACCAGGCCGAGGTCGACTTCGACCCCCGGTGCGCCTGCTGCGTCGTGGTCTGCAGCGAGGGTTACCCGGGCACGGTCCGCAAGGGCCAGCCGATCGAGGGCATCGAGGCGGCCGAGGCGTGCGGCGGCCCGGACGAGCAGGTCGTGGTGTTCCATGCAGGAACTACGACCGATCCTGAAGGAAAGCTGGTCACGGCGGGCGGGCGGGTGCTTGGGGTCACTGCCCTGGCGGCCGATCTCCCACGCGCCCAGGCGCTGGCCAACGAGGCCGCCGCCCGCATCCGGTTCCCCGGGGCGTTCTTCCGCCGGGATATCGGGCACCGGGTGCTCGGGGCGCCGACCGCCGCCTCTCACCGGGACTGAGGCGCCAACCGGCCGCCGCCACCCCGGACGCAGGTTTCCGGCCGCCTGCGGTTGTCGCCGCAACTACGGCCAAGTAACTTCCGTATCTGCTCTGTAGACGACCGCGGAGGCGCCTCCGCGGCCCTGTCAGTGCATGTGCATCGGCGCGCTGCGATGGAACGCAGCGCTTGGAGAGTTGAACCAATGATCATCCGCCTCGCTTCGACCGTCGTGCTCGCAGGTGTGGTCGGTGGCCTCCTGGCCGCCACCCCGATCGGCGGCACCGGCACCGCCGGCACGGTCTCGGTCTCCGCGGCACGCTCGGTCGCGACCGCCCCCACGACCGCTGCCCCAGCCCCGAACGAGGTCGCCAAGGGCGACATCAACCCGGGCCAGGCGCTTGAGCCGCGCGTCCCCTTCAAGAAGGTGCCCAGCGAGAGCATCCAGCTGCCCGTCGATTCGGTCAGCGGTCGCCCGATGTGGACCGGCCGCCTCGGCGTCAAGTTCCGTGACGAGCTGCGCATCCGTGCCGACCGCACGCCCAGCGAGTTCGCCCGTGGCGCCGATGGCCGCCCGGTGAAGGCGGTCACCGACACCCTCCGCACGTTCGGCGGCAGCATCCGCCAGATGCTCAACCGTACGCCCGAGGACCTCGCGGCCCTCGAGGCGCGCGCCGCGGGCAAGTCCGGCCAGGCGCAGGCCGACCTTGCC